>JBGTDH010001073.1:0-2287 GCA_041748435.1 Pirellulales bacterium | reverse complement strand
GGAAGAGATTCTGAGAATCGCCGCGTCGTGGAATCGCACGCACGAAATGGAGCCGCTGTTAGTGGCCATGGCGGAGGCGGCCACGCGGCTGCTCGATGCCGATCGGGCCAGCATCTTCCTCTGGGATAAAGCCAACAGGACGCTGGTGGGGAGGCCCGCGCTGGGCGTCGAAGGGGGCGAGCTGCGTATCCCAGACAATGCCGGCATCGTGGGGCAAGTGGTGCAGTCAGGGCAGGCACTGCGCGTGGATCTCACGAACAATCAGGAGCAGATCAACCGCGCGGTCGATACCCAACTTGGCTACCAAACGCGCACGCTGCTATGCGTACCCTTGCGCGGCGCCGGCGGCGAGTTGTTTGGCGCCTTCGAGGTGATCAACAAACGCCAGGGCAACTTCAGCGATGACGATGAAACTGCCCTCACGGAACTCGCCGGCCACGCCGCGATTGCTCTGGAGAACACGCAAGAGCGAGCCGGTCTGTTGCAGACGCGGCGGCAACTTGCCGAACAGGCCGCCGCCGGAGTGCGGCTCATCGGACAAAGCACTGCTATCGAACAGTTGCGATCTACCGTTACACGCGTCGCCGCCACCGAACTGGCCGTGCTGATTCTCGGCGAGAATGGCACGGGCAAGGAAGTCGTCAGCCAATCGGTGCATTATCTCAGCCCGCGGCGGGATCAGCCCTTCATCGCGGTCAACTGCGCCGCCATCAGCGAGACGCTCCTGGAGAGTGAGCTGTTTGGCCACGAGAAAGGCGCCTTCACCGATGCCCATGCCGCGCGAGCCGGCAAGTTCGAGTTGGCCTCCGGCGGCACGCTGTTCTTGGATGAGATCGGCGATCTAAGCCTCGCCGGCCAGGCCAAGTTGCTGCGCGTGCTGGAGGAGAAGGTCGTGGTGCGGGTTGGCGGCAGCACGCCCATCCACACGGATGCCCGTGTAATTGCCGCCACGAATCAGAATCTGTCGGAGATGGTTCGCCACAAGCGGTTTCGCCAGGACCTATATTTCCGCTTAAACGTGGTCACAATCGAGATTCCTGCGCTGCGGGATCGGGCGGAAGACGTGCTGCTGTTGGCCGAGTTCTTCCTGACGGAGTTTTGCCGCAAAGCCCGCCGCAAGCCGTTGGTGCTCGCGGCCGATGCCCGCAAGCGTTTGCAGCAGCACGCCTGGCCGGGCAATGTTCGGGAGCTGCGGAACTTAATGGAACGTCTGGCCTATCTCTCTGCCAGCGACACGATTCAATCCGGCGACTTGCGATTCTTGTTGTCGGGCGTTGAGGACGATCCCGAGGGCATCCCCACCGACGGTCCGCTGGTGGCCGCCACCGATCAGTTTCAGGTCGAGCACATTCGCCGGGCGATTTCGCGTTGTCAAGGCAATATGACCGACGCCGCGCAGCGCCTCGGCCTGCACCGCAGCAACCTCTATCGCAAGATGCGCCAACTCGGCATGGCCTTCGAGGAGTAACGAGGCACATTTTAGAAGCCCCAGGCAAATCAAAGAGGTTCCCTTGAAGGAAATCGTAGCGATTGTGAAGCCGTACCTGGCCGAGAAGGTTCTGGAGGGGCTGAAGCGCGCTCCGCTGGAAGCCTGCCACGTGCGCGAAGTGAAGGGCTACGGCCGCCAGAAAAGCTATCTCGATCAGTACGCGGGGAGTGAGTACAGTCTGGCGTTTCTACCCAAGGTGGAAATCACGCTTTGGGTCGACGATGCGCGCGTCGAGGAAATCGTGCGGAAGATTGTCGAGATTGCCCGCACGGGGCGGATGGGTGACGGTAAGATTTTCGTGCTTCCGGCGGCCCAGTACGAACAAGTGATCGATATTAGCGCCGGACGGAAGAAGGCCAAAGCCTGATGGCTTAGCTCGATTGCATCGCCAGCGCGTCGAGGGGGGCGTGGAGGGCGCCATTCCAATGTGTCTCCAGCAGCGTGCGATTGCGCTGCATGTACTCGCGGCATTGGCTTACCAGGTGCGCGCCATTGCCGAATCCCAAATGCCTCGCGAGCTTCTCGAGCTCCTGCGGCTGATCCGGCAAGTCATCGCGTGCCGTGGTGTTCATCAGCCGCAGCCGGGCCTCGATCGTCCGCAGGAAGCGATAACTTTGCGTGAGAAACTGACACTCGTCGGACGAGATCGCACCCACCTCGTTGAGAGCGGCCAAGGCGTCCAGCGTGTTGGGCGCCCGCAATCGGGGATTCGGACCGGCCCGTTGCAGTTGCAGCATCTGCACCAGGAACTCGATGTCGACCAGGCCGCCGGGCCCACGCTTCAGATTTCCCTTGCCG
>JBGTDH010001072.1:0-3438 GCA_041748435.1 Pirellulales bacterium | reverse complement strand
GCCGCCGCGCTGGCCCACTTCCGGCGACGTCGCATCGGAGAACTCGGCCGAGAACCGAAAGGCTTGCGAGCGATTGGAGAGCGCCGGACTGCCATACCGGCCCGCCGGATTGTGTACCACGGGAGGCGAAGTTTTCCCTTCTCGGGCCGGCAGTCCTGCTTGTTGCTGGCTGATCTGCTCCTTGGACAAGAGCAACGGCTCTTGTCGCTGCTGCACTTGCAGGGACGACAGACGCCGCGCGCGGTTGGCCTCCGGACGGGCCGCCAGATTGTCCAGCGTGTTGATCGTGTTCGTCACTTGCAGCGGCGACGCCTCCAAAACATACACGCAATCCAGCGTCTTCTCTGCTTGCTCGCGAGTCTGCATCATCGGCAGGCCCAACGCGTAACCCGAGATTTGCGTTCCACCGGACCCGCCACCGGCCGTCTGCGTTTGCGAGGGAGTCGCAGGCTCGGTGCGGTTGGAGGCAATGCTTCCCAAACCGTCCCCTTCCAACTCCGGATTGCCGCCGCGCTCCAGGAAAATTTGCTGATCCCGCAGCGTTTCCTCAAAGGTTCGCAACACGTCCTGCTGCGCCTCGGCGGTGGCGACGTTGTACACGTAAGACAGCGTAGCGGAGTTCGCCTGGGGAGGCGGATCAGACTCCGCGTAGTCCTTCGCCGGGTCGTTGCCTGGAACGGTCTCGCCCGCCTTGGCCTCGCGCTCGTCCTCATTGAGCTTGTCTCGCGATAACTCGGACCGAAGATCGCCCTCCGGGCGGGTCTGCGTGTTCAGGGCTACTTCTCCCGTGGGACCGCGCTGGGCGAAATAATTCGGCAACACCACAACGGCCAACGCGGCGGCGGCCACCGAGAGGGCGATCCATAATTGCCGCCGTTGCTGCCGTGCCACGGGATCAGCGGTGGCGAGCGTATCGCGCGGCGTTGGCCTGGCGCGCAGCAACTCTTGCTCTGCCCGCCGCAGGACGAGCGGGGCGCAATCGACGGGCATCTTCTGACGAGGCAACGCGAGCATGCCCGCGTTCATCTGCCTCAGATCCTTCAGCCAGCGCTGCGCAGCGAGATCGTGGGCCAGCAGGCGTTCCGCCTGTTGACGCTGTTCGGCGGTGGCGTGACCGTCGAAATTCAGGCTGATCAGTTCTTCTGGCGACACAGCTTCCCTCATAGGATCAAATAACAATCCGTTGCGGCGGGCGCGTACTACCGCCCGATCCGAGCGATGAAAAAAACTCGCTCACGCCTCGCACTCTCTCCGGAATTGCCGCTGCGGGAGCGCGCAAATCGCTCCGCGCGGCAGAAAACCGCCTATTTTGAGACGCAAAGTGAACCAGCCAAGTTCCCCGTGCCCATAAAGCCGCGACCGGTGGTCGCGGTTTTCGCGGAAACAACATCCGGACACAACTCGCGAAGACGCAAGCTATTTCCGTGCAACTACTTGCGGACAGGAGCCAGT
This sequence comes from Pirellulales bacterium, assembly GCA_041748435.1. Classification (GTDB taxonomy): domain Bacteria; phylum Planctomycetota; class Planctomycetia; order Pirellulales; family JBGTDH01; genus JBGTDH01. The sequence goes on along the minus strand of JBGTDH010001072.1, from coordinate 1,986 downwards.
TTTCCCGCGGCCGACAGGCCAGCCGCCTTCCAGACCTGATCCAGGGCCTGACCGGCACGCCGCCCCACCTCTTCGCGGCGTTGTCCAGTAAACCGGCTACGACCCGGTGCCGGCGTCACTGGTCCTTCATAACCCTTTTCTGCCATTATGATTAGGGCTGCCGACGTGTCGATCGCGCCGCTCTCTCCCGGCAGCAATCGCGTCTGCTCGGTCGCCGCGGCCAAGTCGCCCTCCAGGGGAAAATCGGCCACGTCCAGGGTAATCGCGGTGTTCGACAACTTCCGCAGATCGTCGATGGTTTTTCCAGCGACATGCAAATCCCACAGATCGAGCGCCAGCCCGACATTCGTCTTTCCCACCAGTCCCAGCAACATCAACAGCGGATCGGGTTCGTAAATGAACTGAAACGGCTTGCCTTGCCGGGCCTGGGGCGTGGCCACAAAGCCTACCCCCAGTTGCACGTTGTGCGGCGCCAAAACCGCGGCGATCTCCGCAATCCGCTTGCGGTGAAACTCAAAGTTCTGGTGATAGGGTAGCTCCTCCGACGCGGGTTCGATACGCGTCACGCACCGCGTGCAGCCCAGTTCGGCGGCCAACTTGGCCTGACTCTCCAAAGCTGCCAGCGATGGGGCGTAGCCCGACGCTTCCGCCGCCAAGTCGAAGGGCAGCAGGAACCGGCCGAACTTCAGTTTGGCGCTGTCCCATAAACGGCGGCTAGGCCCCAAGCCGCGGGCCTCCACTTGCCGCTGAAAATCGACGATGTCCAGATCCAAGCCGCGAAACCCGTGCGATAAGGCCAGTTCGATAATCTCGCTTTGCGTTCCTGCAATGCCCAGCGCTTGCGTGCTGAGGTTTTTGAACATCAGTGTAGATTCTCCGCGCTAAGAACTTGGGATGTGTCCACAGGGAAATGAGGTAGGATTAACGGAGGCAGAGGCATGATTATGTCAAATCGGTGACAGGACTCCAAGGGCTGCGCGGGATGGATTTTGCACTTGCCTTGCTGCTGGGCGCGATTCAGGGCGTAACCGAGTTTCTCCCGATCAGTTCGGATGGTCACCTGGCTATCGCCGAGGCGCTGTTCGAGGCGTCGCGCGGAGAACGCATTCCCAATGCCCTGGGGCTGAACATCGTCCTCCACGCCGGCACGTTGGCGGCCATCTTGGTTGTCTACCGGCGGCGTTTGCTGCGCCTGCTAGGCGAGGACCGCCGCGTGGTGGGCTTGCTGCTGGTGGGCACGCTGCCTGCCGTTGTCGTGGGGTTGCCCCTGCATCGGTGGGGCGGAAGCTTTCTCACCGATCCCTTGCTGGCCGGACTGATGCTGCCCATTACCGGGTTGCTGCTGTTGTGGGGTGCGCGTCGTCCGCCGGGCGAACTCGAGTATCAGGACATCGGCTACGGCCGCGCCCTGGTGATTGGGCTGTTTCAGGCCGTGGCCATCCTGCCCGGAATCTCTCGCAGCGGCGCCACAATCTCGGCCGGTCTGGCACTGGGGTTGAATCGCGAAGCCGCCGCCACCTTCTCCTTTCTCTTGGCCGTGCCCGCGGTCGGCGGTGCGTGCTTGCTGGAGTTAATCGACATGCTGCAGGCGCCCTCGAGCACGCTCGACTGGCCGCCGCTCTTGCTCGGCGCGGCGACTTCGTTCGTTGTGGGCCTGGTGGCCCTGGCGTGGCTGCTCAAGTGGCTACAGCAAGGCCGACTGCACCTGTTTGCCTGGTGGTGCATTCTTTTGGGAATCGTTGTAGTAATCTGGCAGGTGGCGTAGCGAAAAAGCTGTCGGCTATCAGCTATCGGCTGTCAGCTATCGGCCAGAGTGCTTTTCTGGCTGATAGCCGATAGCTAATAGCCAATGGCCTCACCGAACTGCACCCGCAGCAGCAGATCCTTCACGGCGGTCATGGGAATTATGTCCTGCTCGATCGAGCGCGACGAGCAGACGAACACGGGACCCTCGCTGGACTCGCATCCGGACGCAGGCAGTCGCCC
>JBGTDH010001071.1:0-6922 GCA_041748435.1 Pirellulales bacterium | reverse complement strand
GGCCAAAGCGCGTCATCATCAGCACGAGGAGTGCAATTGCCAACAGGGCGAAACCGCCGGCCACCGTGCCCCAGACAAGCGTGGGGCTGGTGAGCAGCTCGATAAATCGATCCAAGCGCAGACCGGTCATTCGGCCCCCTGTTCGTCGGCCAGCTTGACGGAGATTGCCAGTTGGCCGATGCCAGCCTGCTTCACGGCGTTGAGCACTTCCGCCACGCGCTGGAACCGGCCCGCGCCGTCGCCGCGCACGACGACACGCAGGCCGGAGTACTGCTCGCGGGCGCGCTCCAAGCGCGAGGTCAATTCTTGGAGCGTCAGGGTTTCCTCATCCAGGGTCACATGCCCATCCTTGAACACGTTCACGATGCGGCTCTCGGGAATAGCGGTGAGCGCGGCGCCGGGGGCCACGTGCGGCACTTCCAGCCCCAGACTGCGCTCAAATTCCGTGAACTGCGTGCTGACCATGAAAAAAATGATCAGCAAGAACAGAATGTCGATCATCGCCGTGAGATTCAGCGTCGGCGGCTCATCGATATGGGTCTTGAGAGGCATATTAAAAGGATGAAGGATGAAGGATGAAGGATGAACAAATCAGTCCGGTTAGCCGCGACGCGGAGTCTTCGAAGCGGAGCGTAGGGAAAGGATGAAGGATGAAGCGGGTGATGTCCTTGGCGGTTTCGCGATTGGGTCCGGAGCAGTTAACTGGCCTGGCGGCTGACGTCCGTCTCGCGGCGGCGCGTGCGGGCGGTGCGCGCGGGGGCGTTTTCTTGCAGTCCTTCCGCGGAGATCATTTCCACGAGCTCCTGCCCCAGGGAATCAATCTCGATGATCCGCCGGTCGACGAGGCCCACGAAGAACCAATAGAACACCAGCGCGGGAATGGCCACGCCCAATCCAAACGCTGTGTTCAACAGGGCCTCGGCAATGCCTCCGGCCAGTTGCTCCGGGCGCCCCAAGGCACGGCTGGACGCAATGGCGTTGAACGACGAGATCATCCCGAACACCGTGCCCAGCAGGCCCAGCAACGGCGTGATGGTGGAGACGCTGCTGAACACCCGCAGGTAGCGGCGCAGCTCGGTGGTCACGCGTTCGCCGGCATCAATCAGGCCTTGCTCCACTTCGACGCTGGGCCGGCCCCATTTGCGTAGCGCGCCGGCAAAGGCCATGGCCACGGGACTCTTGTTTTCTTTGCACAACTCCAGCGCCTCTTCGCGACTGAGCTGGCCTTCCCGGAGCTGATGCAGAATCCGCTTGACGAAGGGCTCGGGAATGACTCGCCCGCGTCGCAAGCTGATCAGACGTTCGAACACAAACACCAGCGACACGATCGAGCACAGCAAGGTGCCGTACATCAGCGGCCCGCCTTGTTGCATGATCTTGATCAGGTTGTTGGTGCTGACGGTGTCCAGACCGGGTTCGCGCGGCGGAGCGGCCGCGGGAACATCGGCAGCCTGGGCCCAAGCCGTAGTCGGGAGGAATAGCAATCCTGCGGTGAGCAGCAGGAGTGCAGTTAACAGCGAGCGAGCAACCATACGGGCCTATCCTGACTTGATGAGTTATCGATTGGCTAGTCGCTCGCGAGCCGCGGCCAGCCGCAACTGGGCTTCTTCCACGAAGGAGGTTTCACTGAATTCTTTCACCAGACGTTGGTACATCTCAACGGCTTGCTTCCATTGGCCGAGATGCTCCGAGCACTTGCCGGCCTGCAGCAACGCCGCGGCCTGCCATGCGGGATAGGCATAGAGAATCTCCAGCCGCAAATACTCCCGCAGCGCACTTTCGTAGTTCTTCTGATGGAAGTAGCTCTCCCCGATCATCCACTGCGCCATGGCGGCCGTTTCTGTCTTGCCTCCCGTTTCCGAACGCAAGACCCGCTCGTAGGCGGTGCGCGCATCGGTCAGCTCGCCGCGCGCGGCCAGCGCCCGGCCGATGATGTAGTCCGCTTCGTGCTGCTGATCGAACGCCGGCCAGCGCGGAGCGATCGACGCCGCCAGGTCGTGGGCTTCCTTCCACTTCTTCTGATGGGCCAGCACTTGTGCCTGGCGGAGCGCGACCATTGCGGTCCAGCCCTCGCGGGAATCTCGAGTTTGGGCGGCGAGATCGGTGAGACGTTCCCCAGCGCCGGTGAAATCGCCCTGACGATACAAAGCTTCGGCGGTCCAATAGCTGGCCAGCAGCTTGAACGGGGAATCGTCTGCGGCCTCGATCAGCGGTTTCATGGCGGCGATGACTTCCGGCCATTGCTGCCGTCCGGCCGCCGCCTGACCTTGCAGATACAGCACATGCGGCAAGAGCTTCTGATCGGGCTGCGTGGCGACCAGGTCCGTCAACAGCCGCTGAACCTCCTCGTAACGGCGCGCCGCCTGGGCACGCTCGGCCAGGCGGAACGCGGCGTCGGGCCAGAAGCGGCTGGTGCGATGCTCTTGGTAGAGCGTAGAGAATCGCGAATCGCTCTCCTCGTGGCGATTCAACTCGCGAAGCACCCAGGCCGCTTCGTACAGGGCAGCATCGAGCGATTCGTGCTGCGGGAACTCCTTCGCAAACCGCGCATAGAGCAGGGCCGCCTCGGCATCCTGGCCGAGCTTGTCGCTCATGCGGCCCGCCGCCAGAAGTGCCAACGGCAAGCGTTCGTCCTGCGGATATTGGTCGATCAGCCGCTGATACATGGCCAGCGCCTCTTGCGGTCGCTCGAGGCGTTCCAGAATCTGGCCGCGCGTCAGCGCGGCCTCCGCGGCAAGCTGCTGTTGCGGGTAACGCTCGAGAAGTTGCGCAAAGGCGGCCGCCGCCGCGTCCAACTCGCCGGCGCGGTAACGGCTCCATCCCCAGCCAGAAAGTCCGCGAACGGCCACCGCGGCCGGTTCTTCCTTGGCGGAGATCGATTCAAACAGCGTCCCCGACCAGACGTAATCTCCGGCCGCGAACACGGCCTCCGCCAATTGTTGCGTAGCCGAATGGCGCAGCTCCGCGGGAGGCGTTTGCTTTTGCAACTCCGTGAAGACGCGACGGGCCTTGTCTAACTCTTTAATTCGCGCATAACACGCCGCCAGTTGCGCGCGGCAGCGCGCCGCATCAACGCCCTGGGCATCGGCTGCCAGATGCGCCTCCAGCGGTTCGATCGCCGCTGCGTACTGTTTCTGTTCCACGTAGACCGATGCCGCCAGCAGCCGAGCATCGGCCAGAAGCCGTCCCTCCGCCTCTTTGAGCACGGGCGCTAAAGTGCCGAGTGAGTCTTCGTTGCGAGACAGTCCGTATTGCGCGGCGGCCAGAAGATAGCGATCGGCGAGCGATGCCTTCTCGCCCACGTCCTTAAAGAGGGTGGCTGCTTGATCAAACTTCTTTCGCACCAGCAGAGACTGTGCGTGCAGTCGCCGGGCTTCGGAAGTCAGATCGCTTTGCGCGAAGTGCTGCAAAAAACCAGCCGCCAACAGATCGACTTGCTGATGTTCGCCGGCGGCGCGGGCCAGTTGCAACTTGCCCAGCAGCGCGTCATCGGCCCACTCGCCGCGAATCTCTGCTTGCAGCACACGCTCGAATTGCTCGAGTGCCGCGCTGGCTTGACCCGCGCGAGCCAGCGAATCGCCGGCGTGAAATGCCATGGCCGGCGTCAACGCGTGCTGCTCCTCAACTTCGCTGGCGGCCAGCAAGGTTTCGGCGGCCAGCTTCCAATTCTTGTCGGCCTTGTGCGTCAGCCCGAGCCAATAGCGAGCTTCCAGCCCCACCGACTTGCTCTGCTGCAAGCTTTGGAACAGCGCCGCCGCCTGCGGCCGTTGATCCTGCTTGAAGTGGGCCCAGCCGCGGCTCAGACGGGCGCGCTCGACGAGATCGCTCGTCTTGAACGTCGTCTCCAACTCGGACAGAGTCTGGATAGCCGCGTCGTACTCTCCGCGGGCATAATGCAGGCCGCCCAACCGCAATAACGCATCGTCGGCCCAGGGGCTGGCTGTCTTGGCCCCCAGCGCCAAGTACGTGCGCTCGGCGCTGTCGGTGTCTCCCTGTTCCTCAGCGATGCAAGCCAGACCAAATCGGCACTCGTCTTGCGCCGGGCTCTCCGGGAAATCCTTGAGCGAGGCATCGAAGAATTCCTTCGCCGCCGGATGCTCTTTCGCCGCCAGCGCGATCTGTCCGAGATAGGCCAGCACGTAGGCGTTCAGCTTGTCCTTGGCATACGTGCGGCGAAATTCCTCGAGCACAGGACGGGCCGCGGCGTGATCTTTGAGCAGATAGGAACTCTCTCCCCAGCGGAACAGGGCTTGCCGATGATAGCGGCTTTGCGGCTCTCGCTGGAGGTGCTGCTGAAACAGATCCACCGCCTCGCGAAACTGATCCAACTGCACATGCGCCTCGGCCTCGAAGAACAGCGCCTGGCTCAGCTTGGCGTGCCGCGGAAACTTCTCGCGGTAAGCGCGGAACTCTGTGATGGCCAACTGCCAGCGATCGCGGGCATAGTGACCAGCCGCCACCGCGTATTGGTCGTCGCCGGCATCGGCACGAGCCACAGTGGGGACTGCCGCGCCCGCCAACGCGACAGCCAAAGCAAGTTTGGCGCAAGTATCGAACATGGCAGGCGAGGGAAGGAGCGAAATGTCTCCGGATAGGATCGTGTATGCGTATCCTACCGGCTTCCCTGACCACGGAGCAAGCCCACGTAAGATAGGCAAGGCCTGCTTGATCCGCACGTAACTTAGGCCGCAATCGAAGCTTGCGTCAGGAACCGCCTGAAGGCGGGACTACGAACTAAGGAGGCCGCTGCGGAAACAGCGGCGTTTTACAGCGCGCGGCGGATGCGGCGGATGGGGCGGCCGAAGCCGGGGACTTGCGGCTTGGGCGCGGGGGGAGCCGGCTCAGTGGCAGGGTCGTCGTAGTTATTGGGGGAGTCGGGGACATTCTGCGCGGAGGCCGGGCGCGCCGGGGGCGCGTGGCGGGCCGATTCGAAGCCGGGGAGCTCATCTCGCTTAAGCAGCTTATCGATACGCATCTCGATCCGCGTCAGCTCGTTGCCTTCTTCCGGCGAGACAAACGTGTAAGCCACCCCCTCGCGGCCCATGCGCCCCGTGCGTCCCACGCGGTGCACGTAGTCATCGCAGAACTGCGGGATATCGTAGTTGATGATGTGGCTGATGCCCGTGACATCGATGCCGCGGCCCACCACATCGGTGGCCACGAGGTAGCGCACTTTGCCGTCGCGAAAGCTTTGCATCACGCGGTCGCGCGTTTTCTGCGGCAAGTCTCCGTGGATGCACTCCACCCCTTTGAGCTTGCGGTCAAGCTGGCGATGCACACGGTCGGTGCCGCGCTTGGTGCGGCAGAAGACAATGGCCTGCCGCGGCTCTTCGCGCAGCATCAGGGCCAGCAGCAGATCGAACTTCGCTCCGGATCGACCGTGAAGTAAAACTGCGCGATCGTCTCAACCGAGATGTCCCGTGGGGAAAAGTTGAGACTCTCCGGATCGCGCATGTAGCGCTGCGCCAACCGCTCCACGGGAGGCGGAACGGTGGCACTAAGCAAGAGCGTCTGGCGCGCCTGCGGGCAGCGACGCAGAATTTTTTCGATATCGGGACGGAAGCCGATATCCAGCATGCGGTCGGCTTCGTCCAGCACGGCGAACTTGAGGTTGCGCAGCTCCAGCGTGCCGCGGCCGAGATGATCGAGCACCCGCCCTGGCGTGCCGACGATGACCTCGGTCCCCTTGGAGAGCTTATCGATCTGACCGCGAATGGGCTTGCCGCCGTAGAGGGCCACCGAGTGGATGCGCCGGCCATGCGAGAGCTTGAGCACTTCCCCTTCCACCTGCACGGCTAATTCTCGCGTGGGAACCAGCACCAAAGCCTGCGCTCCCTGATGATCCTTGCGAGGCACCAAGCCCTCCAGGATCGGAATCACGAAAGCGGCGGTCTTGCCCGTGCCGGTGCGGGCTTGCCCCAGCACGTCGACACCGGCCAGCGCGCGGGGGATGAGCCCGGCCTGAATGGGAGTGGGCTGCAGATAACCGGCCTTTGCCAAGGCCTCCATCATGACGGGGGAAAGGCCCAAATCCTCGAAACGAGTGACCGGTTCAGCGACAGCAGTGGGGGTAGCAGTATGTTCGGACACCGAGGAGGGACCAATCGAGACGTCAATCGAAACACCAAGAGCGTTCTCTAACCCTAACCCGCCAGCCGATCTTGGTCAATGCCAGCAGTGCCGGCTGTGCCGGCTGCGGAGAGTCAGGGGTGAGGGGAGTCGGGGTGATAGGTCGTATCATTCGCGCCCCCCACACCTCCGCTGATACGACTCCCCCTCGTACCGGTTGATTCTGATACGACTCGTCCGGTGCAACCACCTTCGCGCGGTTCGCTTCTGTTCTTCCTCTGCGTCTCTCCCCGTCCTCTGCGGTAAACGGTTCACTACCGAGCACTCCGCAGCGTGAGAAACACGTCCACCGAGGTCACGGAGAGCACCGAGTAATAGGCAAAACGCTTCCTGGGGCATCGTGTGAAGGACAACAAAAAAGTCTGCCCGGGAGACGTTCTCCCGGGCAGACTTGATCTTACACTTCGATCAACTCGCAAGCACGACAACGCTTACTTGCGGATGATGCGGCTGGCCGGCATCACGCGACGATTGTGACGGACCGAAGCCGAAGGATCGGCCATGGGGGCCGGCGGCACCGGAGCGGCATCGTGGCCACCATTGGCTTGCGGGGCCGGAGCATGACCGTTGCCGTTGCAGGAATTGCAACCCGAGCTGCAGCCCGTGCCGCAACCGCAGCTGGTGCTTTCGCAGCAGCTGTGGCAAGACTTCTTGCACTTGAACAGATCGAACAAGCAGAAGCTCTTGTGGTTGCAGCAGCTATTGCAGCTGCTGCCGCAAGAGGGAGCGCAACCGCAGGCCGGTTCGCAGCAAGCCGGAGCGCAACCGCAAGCCGGTTCGCAGCAGGCCGGGG
>JBGTDH010001070.1:0-4033 GCA_041748435.1 Pirellulales bacterium | reverse complement strand
GAGGCCGCGCTTTGTGCGGGAGCGACGAGGATAGAAGCCAATTCGTTTCTATCCTCATCGCTCCCGATTGCGCGATTTTTCCGAGGCCGCGCTTTGTGCGGGAGCGACGAGGATAGAAGCCAATTCGTTCGGCACCGGAGGCGAGACGCGGATGAGGCGCTGCCCGCTTCTGACGTGCCTGATTCTCGCAGGGTGCGCCATGCAGCCCAGCCCGAACCTTACGACCTTCGGCGAGGTGACCGACCCGGCTCGTTCTCCGGTTCATCAAGCGGCCGCTCCCGGATCGGAAGGCGTATGACTTCCACTCCCTCGTATGGGAGGTCCGCGCCGGCGATGCCTGGGCCGAGCGGGTGGTCATCATCCGAGAGGAGGATCGTTTCGCTGGCGGTCTGTACTGTGACCCGCGCTCGGCGGGGCGCGGCCGCGCCACACAGCTAGGGCGAGCGTTATGCAATTAGTTCGGGGATCACGTTGCCGGCGGGAACGAGGCGGTGGGGACGTCCTAATTGGTCCTGCACGGTGGCATCGGCGGAAATGCCCAGGAGCTGATAGAGGGTGGCGATGATATCGCCGGGCAAATGTGCATCGCGGGCTGGGAAGGCGCCGATCTTGTCGCTCGCGCCGTAGATGAACCCGGGCTTCACGCCGCCGCCGACGAGCATCAGGCTGTAGCAGTAGTTCCAGTGATCCCGGCCGCCATCGTTGGCGTTGATCTTGGGGGTGCGGCCAAAATCGCCCAGTACGGCCACGAGCGTGCGCTCCAGCAAGCCTCGCTCGGCCAGGTCGCCAATCAGGCTGGCGCAAGCAGAGTCGAACTGCGGCAGCAGCGTCTCTTTAAGCTTCTTGAAGTTGCCGCCGTGCGTGTCCCAGGTGGCGTTGGCATCGGGCGCCCAGGAGAGCGTAACCATGCGCGTTCCGGCTTCGATCAGACGGCGGCCCAGGAGCACGCTCTGTCCGTAGATGTTGCGGCCGTACGCATCGCGCACCGTGGCCGGCTCGTCGGAGATGCGGAAGGCCCGCTGCGTCTCGGCGGAGGTCAACAGCTCCAGTGCCCGTCGCTGGAAGCCGTCCATGGCATCGAAGGTCGGACGCGATTGCCCGCTCAACTGCCGATCGATTTGCGAGAACAGCGCCCGGCGGCGATCCAAGCGGTCCAGCGAAACATCGGCCAGCAGGCTCAGCTCGGGCACCGAGAAATCGGCCGCGTTGGGATCCCGCAGGACGAACAGCGGGTCGTGGCCCCGGCCGAGAAAGCCGCCGAAAAAACCCGGCTGCGGTGGTCCGTTGGCCCCTTCCTTGGTGATGTACGGGAGGCACACGTGCGGCACAATCGTCTGCACGGGCGGACGCTGCAGAGAGAGCACGGCGCCGGGGGTGGGATAATCTCCGCCGCCGGAACCCACGGCTACATTGCCGTCGCCGCGATCGTGCCCGGTCATCGATGCGTAGACAGCCAAGGCATGCGCGTTGTTAACGCTGTGGTGCATGGAGCGCACGATCGCCGCGCGGTGCATGTGGCGAGCCAGCCGGGGAAGGTGCTCGCAAATGGAGTAACCGGGCAGCGAAGTGTCGATCGGCTGGAACTCGCCGCGGATGCCGTCCGGGGCCGTGGGCTTCATGTCCCACATATCGAGATGGCTGGGCCCGCCGTTGAGAAAGATCAGCACGCAGGCATCGGCCTCCGGCGCATTGCCGCGTTGCCCGGCGAGCGTCTCCGCCCGCAGCAGCCGCGGGAGAGAAACGCCCATCAACCCCAGGCTTCCGATGGTGAGCAATTGGCGACGATGAAGCATAGGCAGAATCGTATCCGGGAAGGTCCAGGGTCGGCAAGCTTGTTGCCCAAAGGACTGTTGCCCAAAGGACCCTTGACCATCGACCTTTGAGTCTCGCCATCGGTTGTGGCATAATTGGCGATGCTCGGAACCTGAGCCGGAACAAGGGAGAGTGAAATGGGCCGACGTGCCTTCACCTTGGTTGAGTTGCTGGTGGTCATCGCCGTCATCGGCATTCTGATCGCGCTCTTGCTGCCCGCCGTTCAAGCGGCACGAGAAGCCGCGCGTCGGACACAATGTCAGAACAACATCAAACAGCTTGCTTTGGCCATGCAGACCTATGAAGGCGTGCATCGCCAATTCCCGCCGAGCTTGTCGTTTCCGCCGGGCGCGGTTCTTTCGGGCACTGCTACCAGCCCTGGCGAGTGGTCGCCCCAGGCGAGGTTGTTCCCGTACATGGAGCGGGACGAGCTTCACGCCGCCATCGACTTCAACTTTAGCTACAACAGCCCGCCCAATTCCCAAATCAAAACGCTTCGCGTTAAGGGTCTATTGTGTCCCAGTGAGGTCAACGATACGCAACGGTTGACCGGCGCGGGGTTGGCGACGCAGTACCCGCTGAACTACGTGTTCAACATGGGAGTGTGGATGGTGTACGAGCCGGCTACGGCGAGGGGCGGTCCCGGCGCCATGTTCCCGAACAGTCGCCTGGCTCCTCGCGATTTTCTGGACGGACTGAGCAACACGTTTTGCCTGTCCGAAGCCAAGGCATACACGCCGTATTGCCGCAACGCCAACAACGCAACGGCTACGATTCCGGCTAACGCTTCTGGCGTTGCGGCACTGCTGCCCGTTGGCGACTGCAAAATGGGTCCGAACCTGATGGACAATACCGGCCATTCGGAATGGGTTGAAGGCCGCACGTACCACGCTGGTTTCACCACGACGTTGACGCCCAACACGAAGGTTCTCGTCACGTTCGGCGGCCAAGTCTACGATGCCGACTTCAACAATCAAAAGGAAGGCGAGTCTGCGACTGTCGTTTCCTACAACGCCATTACGGCGAGAAGCTACCATCCGGGAACCGTGACTGTCGCGCTCATGGATGGTTCGGTGCGTCCGATCAAGGACACAATCAGCCGTGACGTGTGGCGGGCGCTAAGCACCCGAGCCGGCGGCGAGACAATTGCGGCAGCTTATTAACTCAGTTTGGGCAATTCGATGCAGCAGCGCCGGCCCGCCTTCACGCTCGTTGAACTGCTCGTGGTGATTGCGCTCATCGGCATTCTGGTCGCCTTGCTGCTCCCCGCCGTACAGGCTGCTCGGGAGTCGGCCCGCCGCACGCAATGTCGCAACAACCTCAAGCAAATGGGGCTGGCACTGCACAACTATCATGGAAGCTACAAGGCATTTCCGCCCGGCGTCGTATCAGCGCTGGCGAATCCAGCCTGGGTGATGCCGCCCGGCGGTTGCACGGAGTATCCCGATGACCTGGGGACGGGCTGGAGTTTCTTCTCGCGGATGTTGTCCTTCCTGGAACAGGAGAGCTTTCAGGAAACAATCCGCTTCGACTTGCCCCTGGCCGATCCGGCGAACGCCGCAGTGCGCCGCACAGTCGTGAAGGCATTCCGCTGTCCGAGCGACTACGGCCCCGATCAAATCTCGATCTATGATTGCGGTTCGCCCCCTTCCGCTTCCAATACGCCCACCGTGTTGACGGATGCTGCCTCGACAAGCTACGTCGGCTCGCTAGGGGGTGCCAAGGTCGGCGGCGATCCGCTCTATGGCTGCTACGAGCATCAGCCGTTTAACGGCATCTTCCATCGCAACATGTCCATTCGGGCGGCCGACATCATTGATGGACTCTCGAACACCGTGGGCATTGGTGAGCGGCACAGCGGCTACGTGCGCAGCGCTTGGGCGGGACTGGTGCCCGGGCAGGAAGTGCTATTCAATTTCGATATGCGACCGAAGCAGTACAACCCCACTCTCCCGCCGTGCCAGAACTGGCGGCCACCGATCACGGCGGTCGTGGCTCATAGCCGCCAATCGTCCTTCAACGATCCCACCGGCAGCCCCGGCCAGTTCTATTCGCCCCATCCCGGCTGCTGTCAATTCCTGTTCATGGACGGTTCGGCCCGCCTGCTTCGGGACGGCATCGCGCTACAGGTCATGTGGGCCTTTTGCACCCGCAACAACCAGGAGCCGATCGCCGCCGGCGTGTATTAGAACGAGCCGGCCGCGACTGGCTCGCCTCCCTT
>JBGTDH010001069.1:0-6792 GCA_041748435.1 Pirellulales bacterium | reverse complement strand
CTGGCGGCCGGCGATGTCGAGGTCAGCCACTTGCTTACGGTTCCGGGATCGGGCACGCTGGCCATGCGGCTTTTCACGTTTCTGCACTTCGGGCCGGCTCATGTGACGGCCAGCCTGGCGCTGTGGCAATTGATCGTGGTGCTCTCGCCCGTGTTCGTATTCTTCCTGCTTACTGATCGCTGGCTGCATGTCGTCTGAGGCCAATCATCCGCCCGCTTCGCCTGGTGTGCAACTGGCCGCGATCGGCCAGCGCTTTGGGGCCGTAACGGCACTGGCGGAGATCAATCTGACGATCGAGCCGGGCAGCTGCTGCGGACTGATCGGCAGCTCCGGCAGCGGCAAGACCTCGCTGTTGCGCATCGTGGCGGGTCTCGATGCGCCCACCTCGGGCAGCTTGAGGTTCGTTGAACGCGGAAGTCATGCTCCCGTTCCTCGTCCGGCGATCGGGATGGTCTTTCAGAACCTTGGGCTTTGGCCACATCTCACGGCCCGCCAGCATGTGGCATGTGTGCTCCCCGAGGCGGGCGCCGTCGGCCGAATGCGCACGGAGCAATTACTGGCGGAAGTGCAGTTGCCACCGCCGTCCTGGGATCGAAGGCCCGGGCAGCTTAGCGGCGGCGAGGGGCAACGCCTGGCGCTCGCGCGGGCATTAGCGTGCAATCCTCGGTTGCTGTTGCTGGACGAACCCCTGGCACATCTGGATGCCGTGCTGCGCGAGGAGCTGCTCCAACAGATCACACGCGTCGTGCGAGAACGAAGTCTCACGTCTGTCTACGTGACGCACGCCTGGTCGGAGGCGTCCGCGATGTGCCACACCATCGGCGTTCTCGATTCCGGTCGAATGCAGCAACTCGGCACGCCCCAGGAGCTGTATTGGCAGCCGGCCAACACGCTCGTCGCGAGACTTACAGGACCGCTGGTAGTGGTACCTCGGCGGTGGCTGGTCGAGGGGAAGATCGCGGCGGATGCCTCGCCATCGGACATCAGCCTGATCTCCGACGACCGTGATGCACTCTGGCTGCGGCCTCAGCAACTGCAAGTCGTCTCGGCCGAGTGCGGCAACAATTGGTCGGTACTCGATTGCCGCCCGCGGGACAGTGGCTGGCAACTCGAACTGAAGAACGCCAGCGATCGGGTGACGCTGCCAGCACCCGTTGCAGTTCAGCCCGGCACGCACGTGGGCATTCGCTGCGCGGCCATGACTCAGTCGGACGCGTCTACTCCTGGCGAGCCTTCAATTGCAAGGACACGGAGTTAATGCAGTACCGCAGGCCGGTGGGTTGGGGGCCATCGTCGAAGACGTGACCCAGGTGGGCCTGGCAGCGGGCACAATGCACTTCCGTCCGCCGCATGAAAAACTTGCGGTCTTCGTGCGTGGCCACATTGTCCGCGTTCGCCGGCTGATAGAAGCTCGGCCAGCCCGTGCCGGAATCGAACTTGGCCTCCGCGTCGAACAGCGGCAGCCCGCAGCAGACGCAGGTGTAGGTTCCGAGGGTCTTGCAATCGTGATACTCACCGGTGAAAGCCCGCTCCGTGCCATGCTTGCGTGTTACCTGGAACTGCTCGGGCGTGAGCCGTTGTTTCCACTCGGCATCGGACTTGGGCAGATCGACGGATGATGGTTCCGACATGCGGTCCTCGCGCGGTTTGAATCAGGTCCATTTCCGATGCGCTTTCGTGCAGCCTGTCATCCATTCTAGGCGATCCAAGGCATCCGACATATTGCTTTTAGTAGGTGCTTTGAGGCACAATGCTGCCTGCGGGCAATTATTGGGGACCCCATCCTTCTCGCCGCCAGGTGCAGCATGTCTCGCCTCTCGAAACTGCGTCATGCGTTTACCCTTGTCGAGCTGCTGGTCGTGATCGCCATTATCGGCATCTTGATCGCGCTGTTGTTGCCGGCAGTGCAATCGGCGCGGGAGGCGGCGCGCCGCACGCAGTGCAACAACAATCTGAAGCAAATCGCCTTGGCGGTGCATACCCACGAATCGGCGAGGCGGCGGCTGCCGCACAACACCCAGAGCGAAGTCGGATGGAATTGGGCTGCTCAGGGACCGCAGGCCAGTTGGAGCTGGCTAGCCAGGTCGTTGGCCTACATCGAACAGGAGAACGTCTACAGCAATTTCGCCGGAGGCGAACAGCCCGACAACGAAGTGCGGGAGGCCGCGCCGGTGGTAGGCGGTTTCACTCCTAACCAACGGTTCAATCAGAACATCCCGGTTCTGCGGACCGTCGTGCAGACGTTTATTTGCCCGTCGGATACAGCGGGCCTGCAGCGCACGCGCACGGATCGCCACAATCTGGAGGGGCAAGATATTGCCGTGACGAACTACAAGGGCGTAAGCGGCTCTAACTGGTGTTGGAGCACGTTGTGGGTCAACAATGGCCCGGCCAACGTTTGTAATGGACTGGTGGACGGCAACGGACTGTTCTTTCGCCGCGATTACTTCTTCAAACTCCGGCTGACCGATATTCTCGATGGAACCAGCAACACGTTTATGGTGGGCGAGGACATTCCCGAGTTGAACACGCATTGCTCATGGCCTTACGCCAACAACTCGGTGGGAACGTGCTCCATCCCGCCCAACGTGAAGCAGCCCAACGGTCAGTTCTATCCGGCGACGGATTGGCCTAATGTTTATTCGTTCCGCAGCCGGCATCCGGGCGGATTGCAGTTCGCACTGGCTGATGGATCGGTGCGCTTTGTGCAGACCTCGATTGCCCTGCCCATCTATCGGGCGATGGCAACGCGTAAGGGGGGCGAAACCGCTGTGGCTAACTGACGAGACTGACTTCGCGACGTAGGAGGTTCGCTTGCGCATACGCTGTGGTAAGTCCCGTTGGCGGTTGACGTGTCTGGCGACTCTCTGCGTCGCGATTGCCGGCAACGGTTGCGCCCAAGATACTGTTGGCCCTCTCGTTGCGGTCCAAGGACGCGTGCTGGTGGGCGACCAGCCCCTGACTTCCGGCTCCGTGATTCTTCACCCCGATGGTGGCAAAGGCAACAAGACGCCGCACGAGCCGCGCGGCGAAATCGATGCCCAGGGTGGATACACCGTTTTCACGGCGGAGCGGGCCGGCGCTCCCGCGGGATGGTATCGCGTGACGGTGGTATCGCAGTCCTCGAAAGCCACCGACGCGGATCCCTATGCCGTGCCGCAGTCCAACATCGCCGCGAAGCATGCCGACCCAAACACTTCCGGCCTCGTGCTCGAAGTGAAAGACGGGGCCGCGCCCGAGTCCTACGATCTGAAGGTCGGCAAGTGAAATCAAGCTTGGTTTCACTCGAATTACGCGGCGTGGGAGCGGATGAACTGGGCGTAAAGGTGGGCGTAGACGCCGTCCTCAGTGAGTAGCTCGTCGTGCGTGCCGCGCTCGACGATCCGGCCTTGATCCAGAACCAGCACCAGATCGGCATGGCGGATGGTGCTTAGGCGGTGCGCGACCACAAAGCTAGTGCGGTTTTCCAACAGCCGGCCTAAGGCGCGCTGAATCCGCAGCTCCGTCATGCCGTCCACGCTGCTGGTCGCTTCGTCCAGAATTAGGATGCGCGGATCGGCCAGCATGGCGCGAGTGAAGCACACCAACTGCCGCTGGCCCAGCGACAGGCTGCCGCCCCGCTCTCCCACTTGCGTCTCCAGTCCGGAGGGCAAGGCCTCCAGCAGATCGAGGCAGTCCAGCTTGCCGGCCGCGGCGCGCACTTCGTCTTCCGAGGCCTCGGGGCGGCCGTAGCGAATATTCTCCAGCACGGTGCCCGTGAACAGAAAGTTCTGCTGCAGCACAATGCCTATTTGCCGCCGCAGCGATTCGGTCTGCAACGCGCGCGTGTCGTGGCCATCGATCAGCACGCAGCCGTCGGTAGGCAAATAGAACTTATCGACCAGGCTGGCAATGGTGCTCTTGCCGCTTCCCGTGTGGCCGACCAGGGCGATGGTCTGCCCCGGCAACGCCGTAAAGTTGATCTCGTGCAGCACGGGGCGATCCGGCACGTAGGCGAACGACACATTGCGGAACTCAACCCGACCTTGGATTGGCGGCAGCACCGCGGCATCCGGCGGATCGACCCAATCGGGCGGCGTGTCCAGCAGCTTGAAGACTCGCTCCGCTCCCGCCATGGCGGTCATCGCCTGGTTGTACTGGTTGCCCAGCATCTGGATCGGCTGGAAGAAGTTGCTGGCCAAAAAGAAAAACTGCACGAGGTTGCCCACGGGCATCTCGATGTCGGGATTGAGCACGCGATAGCCGCCCACCAGCAGCAGCCCGGCGATGAACACCTGGCTGTTGAGTTCCAAGGCCGGAAGCAGCACGCCCGCCGTGCGCGAGGCGATCATGTTGTTGCCGGCGTGATGATCGGCCAAGTCGCGGAACAGTTCGGCGTTCACATCCTGGCGGGCAAAGCCCTGCGTCACACGCACGCCCCCCACGCTCTCTGCCAGCGTGGCCGTGACGCGGCTGAAGCTTTCCTGCACATCGCGATAAGCGCGGCTGAGCTTACGGCGAAAAATATGATTCAAACCCCACAGCACCGGCGCCATCGCAGCCATGAGGGAGAACAGCGCCCAGTCGTAATACAGCATGCAGGCCGCGGCGATGGACATCTGCCCCAGGCCGACCAGGCCCACAAACAATACGTCTTGCACGCCCATCCGCATGGCTTCGGCATCGCTGGTCATGCGGCTGATAATTCGCCCCAGCTTGGTGCGATTAAAGAAGCTCAGCCGCATGTCCTGCAGATGTTGAAAGATCTGGTTGCGCAAATCGTGGACGACCGCTTCGCCCAATTCCAGCGACAGCCGTTGGCGAAAATGAAAGCTGACTTGCGTGAACGCCGCCAAGGCCAGGTACGCGCCCGCTCCCCACATCGCCCCCGAGGCGTCCCGCCCGGCGATGGGACCGTTGATGACCTGACCGATAACCCACGCCAGGAGCGGCAGTTGCACGGCCCGCAGAAACACAAAGAAGAACAGCCAGTTGCGCTTGGCCGCGTAAGGGCGCATACAAGCCATGACCCGCCTGATAAGCGCCAAGTCCAACGGCCGCATGACGTCTTCGCCATCCGGATCGCGACGCCAGTAGGTAAGGGTGGGCTTTTGTGTGATGGTTGCGCTCATGGTTGAATCTGCGATTTGTGGCTACGCGACTTCCTGCAGTCTCGCCACCTGCTCGTAGTGTCCCTGCGTGCGCATCAACTCCTGATGCGTTCCGGCTTGCACGATGCGGCCCTGATCCAGCACGAGCACAAAGTCGGCGCGTCGCAGCGTGCTGAGCCGGTGCGCAACGACAAATGTGGTCCGGCCGCGCATGGCCTGCTCCATCGAGAGCATGATCTCGTGCTCCGTCTCGGCGTCAATGGCTGCCGTGGGATCGTCCAGAATCAGGATCGAGGGTTCCCGCAGAATGGCCCTCGCAATCGCCAGACGTTGCCGCTGGCCGCCCGACAGCGTCAGGCCGCCTTCGCCCAGAACGGTATCGTAGCCGTCGGGCAGTTGCACAATGAACTCGTGCGCGGCGGCAATGCGGGCCGCCTCTTCGATCTCTTCTCGCGATGCCTGCGGCCGGCCAAAGGCAATGTTCGAGGCGATTGTGTTGGAAAACAGGAAACTTTCCTGAAACACCAGGCCGATGTTCCGCCGCAGATCGTCAACGTGCAAGCGGCGCGCGTCGATGCCGTCGATCAACACCCGCCCGGCGATGGGATCGTAAAAGCGGGCTACGAGGCTGAGCAGCGTCGACTTGCCCGCGCCGGTCGCTCCCAGGATCGCCACGCATTGCCCCGGCTCCACGGAGAAGCTCACCTTGCGCAGCACCAGCGAACCCGGCTCGTAGGCGAAAGTGACGTCGTCAAAACGCACCGCGCCGCGGAGCCGTTTGAGCCGCACCGGTCGTGGATCGTTCTCGATCTCCAGCGGGGCATCGAGAATCTCGAACACCCGCCGCGCTCCGGTCAGGCTTTGTAGGATGCTATTGGCAATGCTGGCGATGCTCGACACCTGCGAGGAGAACTGCTGCAGCAGGCCGACAAAGACAATGAAACCGGTGCCCAGGGAGAGTTGCCCGTCGATGACGAGATAGCCGCCGTACCCCAGCAGGATGACGAGGTTCACATGCGTGAGCAGACTCATCAGCGGCGTGTACAGGCTCACGCGCCAGAAGATGCGTTGCTGCTGACTCTGCACGTCGCCGTTGGCAGTGGTGAATTTGGCCAGCTCCTCGCGCTGGCGAGCAAAGCCCTTCACAACTTGCACGCCTTGCACGTTCTCCGTCAGCACCAGGATCATGCGATCGACCAACTGCCGATTGCGATCGTAAGCGGGTCGCACCACGCGGGCAAACAGGCTGGAGAGTCCCCACATGATGGGCGTTGTGACCAGGCAAGCCAGCGTAAGGCCGACGTGAATGCTCGCCATGTAGGCTACAAACGTCACGAGCGACACCAGCACGATCACGAGTTGAATCAGCACGCCATCGATAAACATGCGCACGGCGGCCACATCTCCCGTGACGCGATTGATCACGCCCGACGAGGAGTTCTTATCGAAGAAGCGGAAGCTGAGGCGCTGCAGTTTGTCGTAGACCTGGGCGCGCAGGTCGACCACGATCTGCTCGTGAACGAGCTTGGCGGCGGCCACGTGATAGCAGAACGTGAGCAGAGCTCGCAGCACGCCGATCGTGAGCACGGCCGCCGCCATGAGGGCCACCAGTGCCATCGGCGGAAGCGAGCCAAGCGGCAAGCCGCGGGAGAGCAGGCCGGGCGCCGGATGCCGCGGGTCGGCGAAGTGATGCACCAGATCG
>JBGTDH010001068.1:0-3117 GCA_041748435.1 Pirellulales bacterium | reverse complement strand
GTCCACGGCCGCGGGCGTCAGCCGGGCACGGCGGCGCGTTCACCCTCGGCAGGCTGCTCCGCCGCTTCGGTGGCAACCGGCGGTTGCTCTGTCTTGGGATACAGGGCCAACTTGGGCTTCTCCCCAACCTGCACATCATCCCAGAGTCTCAGCCCGCCAAAGTAGGCGTTATGATTGCCGCCGCGACGGCAGCCCTCGGGAAGCTCGTCCAGCTTCTTAGCGTTGCCGCCGCCATAGACGACGTAATCGGCCATAAACGCTTGTTTCAGAGAGGCGCCCACGCCGAACACGGCCTCACGCCACTTCTTCGAACCGTTTCGTTTGAGTGCGTCGCGGTTGAGCAAACTATCGAGCGTTGAGTCTTCGAACTGCAGGTGTCCCAGGGCCAAGGGCACAATCACGCCTTCGGTGATGAAGGTTGTTCCGATCCCGGTTCCGAGGCCCAGGTACAGCATCTTGCCTCCTTCGTAACTTCCGAGGGCCTGCATACAGGCGTCGTTCATCATTCGCAATGGCTCGTGGAAGGCGAGCGACCAGTCAAATTCCGTCCACCCTGATCCCAAATTGATCGGTTCCGCCACCGGTCGTCCGTTTGTTATCACGCCGGGATAGCCAATCGAAACTCGATCGTACTTCCATTCGCCGACGAAGGACTGCACCTGTTCCAGGAGCCGTTTTGGAGTGAGATTCTTTCCGGAGGTGAATTTCTCCATATCGCTCTCACCGGTCTTCCAGACCTTGACATTGGTGCCGCCGATGTCAATGACGAGGATGTTCATAGTTGCCCGTTGAGGAAAGGGGTGGAGGACGATTAGCTTGCAGTTGGCGTGCCAGTGCCTGGATTGTGATTCAATAAAGTGCCATCTGCTGGCCGACCGTCCCCGGTGTGCGTCCGGTGGACTGCCTCTCCGCACAAATGCGGTGAAAACAAGCCGGTTGTTCATCAAGGCACGCAGTTTGCACGCCAAAAATCGGTTCTAATCGTTCCTTACCAGCGATCATCCTCATGAATGACCAACGCCTGCTCTTAGTAGACGATGATCGTAGCAATTCTGCCGCCGTGGCCGCGATCCTGGCGCCACTCGGTTACGCGATTGACGTCGCCATTGATGGCGATTCCGCACTGGAATTGGCGGGAGAGAACACTTACGACCTCGCGATCGTCGACTATCAAATGCCGGGGATGGATGGGGTCGAATTGTTCCGCCAGCTTCACAAGCGCTACCCGCGAACGCGCGGCATCATGCTCACCTCCTATACTACAATCGACAAGGTGTTTCCGGCAATCGACAATGGGATCGAACGTGTGCTGGCCAAGCCGGTTGATGCCAAGGTGCTCATTCCCCTCGTGCGGGAATTGACGGGCCCCGGGACCCGAGACGCGCTGCCAACGTGACCGCTACCGCAAGGAGGCGGCAATGTGGGAATGGCTGAAAACCAGCGCTTGGCCCGCCGTCTTGGGGCTAGTTGCTCGCTGGAACGAGGACGAAGGCTTCGTGCGCAGCGCGGCGATGGCCTACTACGCCGCCTTCTCCCTGTTTCCCCTATGCTTGGTGTTGCTGGCCGCATTCGGAGCGGCCAGCCATCTTTCCTCGGCGGTGCAAATTGGCCAGCAGGAACTCCTGTCCGCGGTCGAACAATCGGCGGGCCCCTGGATCGCCGCCCGTTTGGGAGAATTGCTGTCCAACGTAAAGTCGAAGGCGGGTGTAGGCGGGCCGATCGGGTTTCTCGGCCTGCTCCTGGCGGCGCTGGGAATGTTCAAGCAACTCGATCATCTGCTCGATCGCATCTGGCAAACGCGCACTGCGCGTCCGACAGGCCTTTGGAACAACGTGCGCTATGCACTCATCGAGCGGCTGCAAGCCTTTCTGATGCTGATGTTTCTGGGCGTGCTGCTGGCGACGGCCTGGATCGCTCAGATTGCTCTGGGCGCGGTGCAGTCGCGCACCGCGGCGTTGCCGTGGAGTGGTTATGCCTATGGCGCCGTGCATCTGCTCATCACTCCGCTGGTCTACACCGTTGTGCTTACCATCATCTACAAGGTGCTGCCGCGGGCAGAGGTTTCCTGGGGTGAGGCGGCATCCGGAGGGTTTGCCGTGGCCATCGCCTGGTCGGTGGGGCAGCGCGTGCTGGAATGGCTTGTCATCGGCGATTCCTATAGCGCCTATGGTGTCGTCGGAGCGTTTCTGGGCGTGATGGTCTGGCTCTATTACGCCAGCGCCGCATTGTTTCTCGGCGCAGAGTTCGTGCAGCTGGTTTGCCGCCGCTGCCCGCGCGAGATGCGCAAGACCTGATGCTGGCACGCAGTTTGCAATATTCGTGGCATCGGCTCTTTCGGCCGAGCCGCGATCCTCACGCGGTCCCTCTCCCTTAGAAAGGAACATGCGATGAAGACTTATTTCGACCACGTGCGTTCTGGAAAAATCGGCTGGGCCTTGCTGTGGCTCCTCGGCGTCCCGATCCCCGTGTTGCTCGTGCTGTTCCTGATCCGTGGATGCACCTGATTTGCGCAGAAATTAACCGACGCGTGAGCGGGAGACCCAACGGTTTCTTGCTCACGCGGCCGGATTACTTTGCGAATGAACCAGTTCCTCCAGTGCAGGTAGCCGCAGCTCCAGCGATGCGGCGTCTTGAGGCGATCGGAATGTTAGTCCATTCGTTGAGACTTCCGATTGAACCACTCCATCAAACGATAACCGTTGGTCCGGGGACAGGCTCTCCGAATGTCGCATCGTCACCAACAGGCCACTGGACTTCGGGGTCATCTTCAGGGATTCCGTCAGCGGATCCGCATGATGGACAACAATCCAATGCGGTCGGCCCGTTGAATGCCGCAAGCTTTGCAGCGCTTCGAGTATTTTCCGCAATGCCTGAGATTTACTTTCGGCCGGCACTGCGGCAAGGTTCACCACCGCGCTGCGGGTGGGCGCTTCCAGCACTTGCAACACCTGCTCTACTTGAGGTGCTTGCTCTGGAGTTCCCTCGGCCACCGCGCCATCCCGCGGCGCTAACTCCCCCTGCGGATCAAACATGCAGTACTGGTATTTGGCCACCGCCAGACGATGCACGAACGTGTTGACGAGATCTGCGGCGCGCTCCGGCGGCAAACCCGTGGCC
>JBGTDH010001067.1:0-5523 GCA_041748435.1 Pirellulales bacterium | reverse complement strand
GCTCGTCGCCGCAGCCGATGTTGTCTGCCACGGTGCCGGTGAACAGCAGTGCCTCACGCATGACCATCGCCGTTTGCAACCGCACGGAGGCCAGCAGGGCATAGCGCACGTCTTTGCGATCCAACAGCACTTGGCCGGTGTAGGGATCGTAGAACCGCGGCAGCAGATAACTGATCGAGAGCGGCGTGCGCGTATCGAGCGCGACGAAGCCGACACGGGCGCGGGCGGGGATCTGCAGCGTGACTTCATCCAACAGGCGATGGCCGGAGCCATCCAAGAGCGTGACATCGACCAGCTCGATCTGCTCCATCAGCGGATCCAACGGCGTGGCGTCGGGCATCTGGCCCACACCGGGCTCGCGATCGAGATACTGGAAGATTTCGTCTGCGGCGCGTTCGGCCCGATCGAGACTGCGCGGAAGCCGGACCAATCGGGCGAGCGGCGGCACCGCACAGAACAGCGCTGCATACAGAATGACGGCTTCATCGACCGCCAGCCGCGGTGGAACCTGAAACAGGTTCATGCCCAAGAGGAGCAAGATCAGCACGGCGCCGCACAGCCCAACGAACCGGACCAGCGGCGCGAGGGAGTCTTCCTTGAGATGGCGGGCCAGCGCCGTACGATGGTACTGCGCCAGCGTCTCATCGAAGGACTGGCCGGGCAGATCCTCGAGCATATAGCCGCGGACCATGCGCACCTGACCCAGGCCTTCCAGCAATTGGGAACGGGTGATGTTGGCGTGATCGTCCAGCAGACGCTTCTTATGACGCCATTGCTCCTGCAACCAGCCGAAGATCAGCCAGATAATGGCGGCCAGCAGCACGGCGGCCAGGGTGAGCCAGACATTGAGCATCAGCGCCAGCGCCACGAGCATGGCCACGCGGACGATTTCCCGCGGCACGGAAGTCCACCAGGCAACGAGTCCCTGCCGGAGGGTCTCCATGCGATCAATGAATAGCTCCGGCAGGCTGGTTTCGCGCACGCCGAACAGCTCGGATCCGGAGAGGTGATACGCTTGCTGCCGCAGCTCGCGGCGCAGATGCGTGGTGACGCGCTGGGCCGATCCCTTGACTGCACGATCCAGGGCATACAGCAACAGGCACTCCAGCGTACTCAGGGCAAGCAGGGCCCCCAGCAGAGTCATCAGCGTGACCTCGTTGCCGCGGAGACCGAAATACTCGACGAGCAAACCGAGCCACGCGCCCAGCGGATAATTTCCACCCGTGACCAGAAGCTGCGCGATCATTCCGCCGACAATGACCAGCGGGGGCCACAGCAGGGCCGAGAGAAAACCGCACACGTAGACCAGCCACAGGCCGGCGGCGGGCCGAGGAAGGTAACGCCGCACGCGAGCAAAGGAAGAGCGCATACCGGAAGGGGTAGAGGCTGGGGGACGCGACGAGGGCGCCGAGGCATTCGTTGCGCCTACGGCCCGCTCGTGCACGAGGGACAACATTGCACGCACTCCCATCGGGGTTAGCCCGAGGTTCGTGTACACCGCGACTAAGGGCAAGTACGTCGCACTCCGCGTGCGGCAGAATAGGAATCAGGCCAGGTCGCGGTCTTCAAACATCAACATTGCCGCCAACAAAGCAAAAGCCGTGTAAAGCAGGCAGTACAGCAGCGACCATGCCACGTACTCCAAGGGAACGTCGCGGCCCGTGGCCACGGCGGAATACATCGTGAAGTGATCCAAGACGGGCAGGACGGTGGCGATGAGCTGTCCCATAAACCGCACAATCGGCCCGGCGATCGCGAATCTCGCCACCGGCGAGTTGACTAACAGCGGCACGAGATGCCCCAGCACGTAGATCGAAGAGCAGATAATGAGGTTCGGCAACATCGGCAGACGCGTGGAGATGGCCACGCTGATGGCGGAAAGCACCATCGTCTCGAAGAAACCCAAGAGCAGGCCGGGGGCAATCTGCTGCATCTCCAGGCGGCAGTCTTTGGCCGTGGGCGCCTCTCCCGAACTTTCGCGCGCGTCGTACACCTTCTTGTAAGAGATGCTGCCCAGGAACAGCACTCCCAGCACGATGAAGATCATCGCCACGGGAAGGAGAATGCCGAGGTACTTGCCAAGGATGAACTGAAATCGCCCGACCGGCTTGGAAAGCAGCGTTAACGCGGTCTTGCCTTCGATCTCTTCGGCCACGCTCACGCTGGCGGTCCAGAGGGCCATGATGATGGCCAGCACCATAATCAGCGTCAGCCCGGAGTCTTTCACTACTTTGATATCTTCGCCGAACGTGTTGTACGGGACGAAGGGAAAGACCATCAGCAGCAGGAACGCACCGATGCCCAGGATCACCCAGAACAGCGTTTGCGACATGCCGTCTTTGGCCGTGATGATGGCGATGGCGGTGACTTTGGGCGCCACCAGGGAAAGCACCCCCAGCAATCCGCCGATGGCCAGCAGCACGCCGGCCGCGCCCAACAGCGGATACAGAATGGGAGGAAGCCAGGCTTGCCAACTGCCGAACAGCACGAGATTGGTCACGGGAAGCATAGGGCTGATTAAATTCAGGTGGATCGTGAAGACCGCGGCCAAGAACCATCTTACGCTGGCAGACGGTAAAAGTTCTAGCGTCTGATCGAAAAGTTGGCAAACTCGCCCGTGGCCGGCTCGATGCTCACCTGCGCGGTTCGCACATAGTGCTGCATTTGCGAGCCGATCCGGGCGATAAACCGCTCCACCTCGGCCCGTGTCCCTTCGCACACGAGCTGCACGCGCCCATCCGGCAGGTTCTGCACGAAGCCCAGGACCTGGAAATCTGCGGCGATCTGACGGGTTGTATAGCGGAAGCCCACGCCCTGCACGTGACCCGCAAACGATACCACTCGACGTTCGACTTCCGGCTGCTGGGACACGCGGATTCGGCCTGAGGAACACGTCCACGAGACAGGGTCTAGTATAGCGCCGGGGTGCCTTGATTTCCACAACTAGAACAGCCGGTTGTAGCCGTTGAGGGCGGCGACGCGGTAGGCTTCGGCCATGGTGGGGTAGTTGAACGTCGTGTTGACGAAGTATAGCAGCGAGTTGGCCGATCCCTGCTGCGACATCACCGCCTGGCCGATGTGAATGATCTCCGAGGCGTTGGCCCCGAAGCAGTGAATGCCCAACACCTCGAGCGTCTCGCGGTGAAACAGCAGCTTGAGCATGCCCACCGTCTGCCCGGTGATCTGGGCGCGGGCCAGGCTCTTGAACATGGCCCGGCCGATCTCGTAGGGCACCTTCTCGGTGGTCAGCTCCCGCTCCGTGCGCCCCAGCGAACTGATCTCGGGGCTGGTGTAGATGCCCGTGGGCACCGCCTGCAGCAAGGCGCGCTCTCCTTCACCCGTGGCCAGGTGCGTCGCGGCGAAGCGGCCCTGATCATACGCGGCGCTGGCTAATGCGGGCGGTCCGATGATATCGCCCACCGCATAAATGTGCGGCACCGCGGTTCGCAGATCCTGATTCACTTCGATCTGCCCGCGCTGATTGGGTTTGATGCCGATCTTCTCCAGACCCATGTCATCCGAGTTGCC
Source organism: Pirellulales bacterium (assembly GCA_041748435.1). Classification (GTDB taxonomy): domain Bacteria; phylum Planctomycetota; class Planctomycetia; order Pirellulales; family JBGTDH01; genus JBGTDH01. The sequence continues at coordinate 1,995 of JBGTDH010001067.1, read as the reverse complement.
GGTGCGGCCGTTGGCCCACAGCAGCACATCGGTCTTAAGCTGCTTGCCGCTGTCCAAGTGCAGGATCACGCCATCGTCCCGCGGCTCCACGCGCTGGCAGGTTTCGTTGTGACGAATCAGCACGCCCAGGTCGCGTAGATGATAACTGAGGGCATCGATGATCTCGTCGTCCAGAAATTCCAGCAACTTGCCGCGGGTGTTCACCAGATTCACCTTCACATCCAGATTGCGGAAGATGGAGGTGTACTCGCAGCCGACGACGCCCGCGCCGTAAATGCTGATAGATTGCGGCGTGAAGGAGAGATCGAGGACTGTGTCGCTATCGAAAATGCGGGGATGAGTGAAATCGACCCCCGGCGGCCGATAGGGACGCGAGCCGGCGGCGATCACGAAATGATCTGCCTTGAGGCGATGCCGCGCGCCGCTCTCTTCGTCGGCTTCCACCGTGTGCGGATCGATGAACTTCGCCTGACCCTGAAACACGGGCACATCGTTGCGATCGTAGAACCCGCGCCGCATGTCGACTTGCCGCTCGATAACGGAACGGGCGGATCGCCGCAGATCGGGAAACGTGAAATGCAACGAGACGCCGGCTTCCCGAAATAACGGGTTGTGGTTGGCCTCCGTCATCTGGAAGACGCTGTAGCGGAGCGCCTTGCTGGGAATGGTGGCCCAATGGGTGCATCCGCCGCCGATTTTGCCGAACCGCTCGACCACGGCCACGCGTTTGCCGTGCTTGGCACAATGCATGGCGGCGCCTTCGCCCCCGGGGCCGGAGCCGATGACTACGACATCGAAATGCTGCTCGTTCATGCCATGCTGCCTGCGAAGAACGTCCAACAGGCGGGCATTGTAGCAAGTGTTCGTAGTCCCGGCTTCCGCCGGAAGAATCGCCGCAGGGTTTCCGGCTGAAGCCGGTACTACGAACCTAGCGGCCGGCGCTATCAGCGCTGGCTGCGCTGTCGGCACTGGCGCGGCGCATCTTGTCGCGGGCGCGGCTGAGGGTCGGGCCAACGCTATTCTCGGGCAGCCCTACTTCCGAGCTGATTTCCCGGTACGTCTTGCCTTCCAGATGATACATCCGCACGATGCGAGCTTCGTCGTCGCCCAGCTCTTCCAGCATGCGCTCGACTTCGTCACGATCGGTAAGCCGCTGCACGCCATCTTGGCGCGGATGAGAGGCCGCCTGCTGCAGCAGCGTTTCCCCCACATGGGCGTTGGCCTGCCGCTGCAAGAGGTTTCGCACGACCACGCGGCGGGCAATCACGCACAGATAGGTGGCCAGGCTGCTTTGGCCGCGGAAATTCCGCACCAGAGCAAAATCGTCCTTGATGATGGCGAGGAACACCTCGGCAGATAGATCCTCGCGATCTTCGGGAGAGAGCCTGAGAGAGCGTGCGGCAGCCGTGTGGTTGATTACGTGGATGACCAGGCCGAGAAAGCGATCGACAAAGTCTTCCCAGGCCCGCGGCTTGCGGCCGAGGCAGCGATCGATCAGTTGGCGGTCGATCTCAGATAATGCCACGCGATGGTTCCCTGGCTACAATGCCGGCAGGAAATTCTGCACAATCATCCAGGGTTTATTCTAGGTGGATGGCATAGTCGAGGCAAGCGCGATCCAGCCTGTAGCAACGATTCAGACGTGGGGCCACTGCATGCGGCTTAGCGGCTGGTCGGCAAATCGCTAAGCCGCAAGCAGTGCCCTCGCACGCGGTTGCGTCGGAACGGCCACGATGCGGTGTCGATTCATTCATTCCTTGCTCCGCTCCTCCTCGCATGACTGAGCACATCCACTTTGTCACGGGGAAACTGGCGGAGCACTCGCTGCGGCAAGTGGTCGAGAAGCTGGCGCCGGCCGCGGGGTTCGAGTACTCGATCGGCGTGCTGAATATCACCGTGGCGGCGCTCATGACGCCGGCCTGGGTCGCTCGCAAACTGCAGGTCCCGCCGGGAACGTCGCGCGTGCTGCTGCCGGGCTATTGCGAGGGCGATCTG
>JBGTDH010001066.1:0-5258 GCA_041748435.1 Pirellulales bacterium | reverse complement strand
CCGCAGCGCGCGGCTCACGGCGTATTCGGGAGAGAAGTGCTTTTCGCGCACCAGCGCATCGACTTCGCTGCGCAGTCGCGGATCGCGCAGCATCTGGAGGTGGGCCTCGAAGATGGCCCCATACTGTTTGCCAAGCTTTGTGGAGATGGCGTCCCGGTTGCGGCCGATTTCGGCCGCGGCGGCTTCCAGCGCCGTGGACAGGCGCTCGAGCTCGGACTCAACGGCGTCGCGCGCCACAAACCGCCGGGGGATGCGAAATCCCTCGTGGTCCATGACCAGCGCCTCGCCGATGGCCACTCCGGGCGATACGGCAATGCCTTGTAGTTTTTGCATGGTGTCAACCTTCCCGCGCCCAGGCGGGACCCAAAGGTTGGCACGATTCACGCGTCTAGCGTTCGTCTGTCGGGTTCATGGTCTTCGTGTCCAGACCGTGTGCATGTTCCGCTTCATCGGAAAAATTCCGGACAAACAATTCCGCTAGGGCCTCGAGCGCCTCGTGGGCATCGCCCCCCGTGGCCTCGATCGAGAGTTTCGTGCCTTCCAGCGCGGCCAGCGTCAGCATCGAGAGAATGCTCTTTCCGTCGACGCGCTCGCTGTTCTTAATCACCTCTATTTTCGACTGATACCTCAGCGCCGTCTTCACGAACATATCCGCGGGTCGCGCGTGCAATCCCTGGGGATTGGTCACGACCACGATCCGCGTGAGTCTGAGTTCGCTCATCGGCGCTTACGAACCGAAATGATTTCCATCTGCCTCGTCCAGCAGCAGCATCACGTCATCGCTTGATTTAGCCTGTTTCAGGAAGCGGCAAAACGAATCGTTGCGCAACTGCCGGGAAATGTTCTCCAGTGCCCGCAAGTGATCTCCCGGCCGATCCGGCGGAGAGACCAGCAGGAACACTAGTTGCACCTTATCTCCGTCCAGGCTGTTGAAATCGATTCCCTCACGGCTCACGCCCACCGTGCCCACCAGCTTTGGGACGCTGGGATGCTTGGTGTGCGGGACAGCCACTCCGCGGCCGATGCCGGTGCTGCCCAACTCCTCCCGCTTGAGAATCGCCTTAACAATACTGTCTTGCTCCGTCTCCGCGATGCCACCGGCGCGCAGCAGCGCGCCGGCCATCTCGCGGATCACACCCTCTTTGTCATTTGCCGCGAGGCTGGCAACAATTGCCTCGCGGCTCACAAAATCTGTGAACTTCATCCCACCTTCCTTTAGCGCTGTGGCTTGAACGCGTCTTGGAGGGCAATCGAGGTCAGTAACGGCAGGAAGTGACACGGACACTGGCCCGCGTCGAACCTGTCCCGCGCTACTCGGCCTCCGCTGGGGCCGTCCCTTCGACCTGGCCCTTGACGGGCACGCGATGTCGATCCAAGACCTTCTCTTTGTACTTGCGTAACTGTTGTTCCAGCTTGTGGATGCAATTATCCAGCGAAGCCATGAGCGTCCCGCCCCGGTCGGTGGCCAAAAAATCGTGTTTGTGCTCCGCCGAGACCTTCAACTCCAGATGCGGATCGTCATCATGCTCCACATCCACCGTCAATTCAATCGCCGTCAGCCGCTCGAATATTCGAGACAGCTTCTCGAGCTTGGCCGTAATCTTCTCTCGCGTGGCTTCACTCAGGTGGCCATGCCGCGTCGAAATGTTGATCTGCACGAAGGACTCCTCTAGCACTCCCTGGTGTCGTACCTTACCCGTCGGGGGTTGCAGACGAAGCAAGGGATTGTAACGCCTTGATCGCAACTGAACAAAGGGCGCGTTTGTAAATCGTAGTTCCGGGCTGCAAATGGCGAGCCTCGGCACCTCGCCAGCGGCACTTTTGCATCGATTGTTGCTTATGCGTCTCAATTTACGGACTATTGGCGACACAACCCGCCTCAAACAGGCTAATGGTCTCGTAGCCACGCCCGTGGAACGAAACGCTTTTCTCATGGACCTATCGCCGGAGCAGCAGATCGCTCGCGGACTGCGGGAGGGCACCGCCGAGGGCTGGCGCGCCTTCTACGATGCCTACGCCCAGCGGCTGTGGCTGTGGGTTGCCCGGCAAGTTGGTCCGCAAACAGCCGACGTGGCCGATGTGGTGCAGGAGACGTTTCTGGCTGCGGCCCGTTCAACCGCCAGCTTTGATCAGGATTTAGGCACCCCCTGGTCCTGGCTGGTGGGCATCGGCCGCAACCACGTGGCGCTGCATTACCGCAAGCTGGCCCGTCGCCAGCGCGTGGTTGTGGGAGGCGAGTGGCTGCACGGCGCCAATGGGCAATCGCTCGACTGGCTGGAAAGCCGTGAGCCGCCCCCGGCCCACCTGCTGGCTACGGCCGAGATGGCCACGCTCGTTCGATCGGCCCTGGCCGACCTGCCGGCCGATTACGGCACGCTGCTGGCCGCACGCTATTTAGAGGACACGCCCGTGGAAGAGTTAGCCGCCGCCGAACACGTCAGCCTCGTCGCGCTGCGCAGCAAGCTCGCGCGGGCTCGCCGCGCGTTCCGGGAGACGTTTGCCAACATGGTGAAAGATGTCTAACTACACTCGGCGAGCAAGTATCCAGTTAGGGCCGTTCACGGTCCTTCCCGCCGCGGTATTAGCCCCGGCATTAATGCCGGGGCCGGCAGCCGCAGGAGTTCAGCTTGAGGCCCGTTCACGGGCCTTCTCGTCAAGGTGGCTTCAGCCCGTTCGCGCCCGATGGCTGAAGCCCGGCCAAAAGCCCCGTGAACGGGGCTATCGGAGTTTTTCGTGGGATGCAGACCCCGCCGTCAACGGCGGGGCTAAGACCGCTGGCGCGGCGAAGCCCGGTGAACCGGGCTGCAAGATCATCGCCACACACGAACAATAACACCATGACCGAACCGCACGAAGACCCGCGTGAAGAGCGCCAACTAGCCGATCTGCTCTCGGCCGCCAACCGCGACCTGCCGCCCCCGGACCGCGCGTTCCTTGCACGATTGCGCGAGCAATCGACCGCCGCCATGATCGAGACTCTACAACCTGTGCCGCCCCTCGCCCCAACGAGCGATCGACGCCGCATCTGGCTGGTGCGAATCGCTTGCCTTGTGACGGCTGCCGCAATGCTGGCCGCAATCATGCTCTCGGCTCCCCCGTCGCCGGACGATCTGCCGTTCGCGAAGGTGATCGAGAACCTAGAAAGTGTTCGCACCGTTCGACTGGAGCAACAGGGTGTTGGTCCGACAGCCGGTAAGTACCGCAGTGTGGTTTGGGTGCGCCAACCTGCTGAAATGCGCTCCGAGTACATCATTGATGGCGGCGCCAAAACGGGAATCGTCGCCGGCGGACGTTGGTGGACGATCGATGAAGCGGAAAACAAGGCCACGTCGGTCCCGTTTCCCGTCAAAAAAAATATTCCCATCAACTTGGTTATGGGTTTTACGGATCCCGACGATCCGTTTACACCCGACGACGTGGCTGCAGCTTGGAGGAAGTTCCTCCGCCAGCGTCCCACAGAGAAGCAACTGCGTGGCGATGCCGAGATCGCCATTTACGACTTCCGCATCGGCAACGACTGGCAGTTCCATGCAGAGGCTGACGCGAAGACGGGCATGCTTCATTTTCTCGAAGCGGTCGGGCCGCAAACAGGCAATCGAACCAAAATCCTGGCTTTCAACGAGCCCATCCCCGACGAGAAATTCACGGTCAAGGAAACGCTTACGGAAGATGGCCGCATTGGCAAAGTGACCGATTCACAAGGCATTGTGGCGATCAAGCCGGTGTCGGAGGGGCGGTGGACGCCGGTGGTGGGGCAGATGCTGCTCAAGCCGGGGGATTGGCTGCGGACTGATGTCCGCGGAGCGAATGCCGTGGCGCTGCGGCTGATGAAAGCCACCGACGTGATCGTTGGGCCGGGGTCGCTGGCCGAGTTCCAATCGCCCACGGAAATTCGCCTGCATTACGGCGAGATCGAAATCACCGCGCCCGAGAAGCCGGCCGTCACGCTGGCCGCCGCGAATCAAGAGCCGATCGCTCTCAAGGGCACGGGGCTCTATCGGCTGGGTCAGGACCGCCAGAATGAAAAACTCGTGCGCGTCGACAAGGATCCGCCCTGGCTGACGGGCTTCAAGGGCACGCGGCCGCAGGAGTCGATCGGATCGCTGGTGGCCAATATCGATGGCCGCAACACGCCGCTCACGGTGGGCTATCACAAAGTCTCGGTCGATATTCGCGATCAGATTGCCCGCACCGTCATTGAAGAATCGTTCGTCAATCACACCGCCGGCACGCTGGAAGGCGTGTTCCATTTCCCGATGCCGCAGGATGCTTCCATCTCGGGATTTGGCATGTGGATTGGCGACGAACTGGTCGAGGCCGATGTGGTGGAGAAGCAGCGTGCCCGCGAGATTTATGAAACGATCTTGCGGGAGCGGCGCGATCCGGGCTTGCTGGAATGGTCGGGGGGCAATTTGTTCAAGGCCCGCGTCTTCCCGATCTTCGGCCGCTCCGAGAAACGCATCAAGATCACCTACACGCAGGTGCTGCCGCTGAAAGGCAACAGCTATCGCTACAGCTACGCCTTGCAGAGCGAGCTGCTCAAGCAGCATCCGCTGCGGGAACTGTCGCTCGATGTGAAGCTGGCCAGCGCGCTGCCGCTGAAGCAGGTCTCCTGCCCCACGCATACGGCGCGCGTCGATCGTACGGAGCATGCCGCCCATGTCGAGTTCGCGGCCCAGGAGCACACGCCCACGCGGGACTTCGAGGTGCTGATTGAAACGGGCCAACATCAGGACGTGGCTCTGATTCCGCATCGCCGCGGCGAAGACGGTTACTTCCTGCTCCAGCTTCATCCGCCGGCCGCGGGCGGGTCATGGCAGCGCGAGCTGTTGCCACAGGGCGAGCCGCTGAAATTGCTGCTCGTGTGCGATACGTCCGCCTCGCTCGATGACGGGCAACGCACACAGCAAGCCGAATTCGTGGGCGCGATCTGCGCATCGCTCACCGAGACCGACACCGTGAATCTGGCCTGCGCCGATGTCGCTTGCGACTGGGCTTTCGATGAATCGCAGCCCGCCAGCGAGCCGACGATCTCCAAGCTGCGCGAGCATCTTGCCGCGCGGCGTTCGCTCGGGTGGACCGACCTCGATCGAGCCTTCGCCTCGGCGCTATCGAAATCCGACAACAAGACGCACGTCGTCTACGTCGGCGATGGCTGCGTGACCACCGGCGATGCCGATCCGCAGGCGTTCGTCAAACGGCTGGCGAAGCTGCATGGCGCGGCGCTGCACGCCGTGGCCGTCGGGAACACGTTTGAG
>JBGTDH010001065.1:0-8228 GCA_041748435.1 Pirellulales bacterium | reverse complement strand
GGCGATCTTGTGGCCCTTGATCTTGTCTTGAATACGCATCAGGCCTTCCAGCAGGGCTTCCGGGCGCGGGGGGCAGCCGGGCACGTACACATCAACGGGAACGACAAGGTCGACTCCCTTCACCACGTGATAACCCCATTTGAAGTACGGGCCGCCGCCAACTGTGCAGGCGCCCATGGCAATCACAAATTTAGGATCGGGCATCAGGTTATATAACCGACGCACACGGCTCCCCATCTTGTAGGTGACGGTGCCGGCCACGATCATCAGATCGGCTTGACGCGGCGTGGCGCGAAATGCGCCGGCGCCGAAGCGATCCATATCGAAGCGGCTGGCTCCGGCGGCCATCATCTCGATCGCGCAACACGCCAAGCCGAACGTCATCGGCCAGATGCTCGACTGGCGGGCCCAATTAATGGCCTGCTCCACGGTCGTCGTGATTACGTTCTCTTCAAACCGGCCTTCGATCCAGGGCTGGGTCATCTTGTTTCCCCTCGCGGCATCTGTATTGTTCGCGTGAATCCCGCAATATAGTCGTTGAGTGCAATCGCTTCTAGCCGGTGGCTCGTTCTCCGGCCGTGGCGGAGCTGACCTCGAATTGGCAACACGCGTGGCCATCCAGCCTGCACTCGGAGAGACGCACCTCTTGCTGGAGCAATCGCGAGAACAACATCTTCTCCATAGTGCAGACCCCCCGATCCCGCTCCGCCAAATCCGGATAAGGGCAATCATGCACGCTCAACACCGGCAGCTCGCCCCGCAGGCCCACCGTCAGCGGCACGCGACGCTCGGCAAACACATCTACGAGCGAATCCATGCGTTGGGTGACCGTCTCGCCCCGCACACGCCCGGCGTAGTGGGTGGAGAGCGAATCGGCGAGTCGGGAGAGCAAACCTCTGCGAACATCCGGATCCTTGATCGCACGGATTTCCTGCCAGAGGGTGATCGCCAAGTCAGCAAAATTCGATCCCGCTTGTCGCCGAGCCTTTTCCGTCAAGGAATAACGGTGACTAGGACGCCCCCGACCCTGCCGTGTTGCCTCCCGCTCGATCAACCCCTGATCCATGAGCCGGGTGAGCCGCTGCCGCACGGCCGTCGCCGTAACTTCCGTGGCGTGTGCCATTTCCGGTACATTAAGTGCTCCGCGGCTGCGAAGCAGATCGAGTAGCCGGTCGTCGGATGTTGTCGATTGCATATTTAATACCCTCTGGAGGGTCCTTAGATACCTAATCTTATGCGGCGCTTGATTTTTAGCAAGGACATATGTGAAAAATAGCGACTGTACCCCTCGCGACCACCGGTCGCGGCTTTATGTGTCGCGGCTTTATGTAACGAGCCAGCCATGAGCTTTCAGATTCTCGGCCTGGGCACGGCTGTGCCGGAAACCGCCAGCACGCAACAAGAGAGTTTGGCGTGCGCTCAAGCCGTCTGCCGTGCGACGCCCGAACAAGCGCGTTGGTTGAGTTCGGTCTACGCGCACTCGGGGATCAACACGCGGCACTTATCGATGCCGCGGGCCGTCGTGGAGGACGTGCTCGCCGGCACACGTCATTCCGATTCGATCTGGCTTCCCAGCGGAGAACCGGACGATGCCGGCCCTTCCACTGCCGAGCGGATGCATGCGTTCCAGGAGTCTGCCGGACCGTTGGCGCTGCAAGCCGCCCGGCGCGCGGTCGCGGAGTCGGGCATTGGCGCCGAAGAGATCACGCATCTGGTGCTTGTGACCTGCACGGGCTTTAACGCGCCGGGCATCGACCGCCTTCTGGTTCAGGAGTTGCGGCTTTCTCCGCTGGTCGAGCGCACGCAGGTGGGCTTCATGGGATGCCACGGCGCCTTGAACGGCCTGCGAGTGGCGTCGGCCTTTAGTCTCGCCGATCCCGCGGCCAACGTGCTGTTGTGCGCGGTGGAGCTGTGCAGTCTGCACTATCACTATGGTTGGGACACCCAGCGCCTGATCGCCAATGCATTGTTTGCTGATGGCGCCGCGGCTGTGGTAGGCTCCGCCCGATCGCAACAAGGCGCCCAGGCGTGGCGGTTGCGCGCCACGGGTTCGTGTCTGATTCCCGATTCGGCTGACGCGATGACCTGGACCATCGGCAATCACGGCTTTCAGATGACGCTCGACGTGCGGATTCCGCGACTCATCGCGCAGAATCTGCGGACGTGGCTATCGTCGTGGCTCGCCCGGCATGGTCTGGCAATCGAACAAGTGGAAAGCTGGGCCGTGCATCCCGGCGGTCCGCGAATTCTGGGGGCGATCGAAGAATCGCTCGGTCTGTCCAGCGCTCAGACTGCCGACTCGCGGGCAATTCTGGCCGATTACGGCAACATGTCGTCGGCCACCGTGCTCTTCATTCTCGATCGCCTGCGCAATTGCCAAGCCCCGCGGCCTTGCGTGGCCCTAGGGTTCGGACCGGGCTTGTGGGCCGAGGCCACCTTGTTCGATTAGTCGCTCGCTCGTTCCCTCCGCGGAGCAACGGGGGTAATGGCCTTTAGTCGATGCGGCTGCAACACGCCGCAGCTCACGACGTATTGAATGGCTTGATCGACCGTCATCGCCAGGTCGATGGTCTGGCTCTTTCGCACCGTGATCAGGCTGCCTTTGAGCACCGGCGGATACGGCACATGCAGAGAAACAACCGGCTCGCCGGCCGCCGCGCGAATCTGCGGGAGGCTCTCTCCGGTGACGAAGGCAATGGCCCACGACCCTGGGGAAGGAAACTCCACGGCCACAATGCGTGTGTAGCCGGACTCGCGCTGGCTCAGGAGCAGAAGCGTCACCTGCTTTACAGCTGGATATAAGCTTCGCACCAACGGCACGCGGCGCAAGGCTTGTTCGATAAAATCGATCACCAGCCGCCCGATGCCAACCGCCAGGAATTTGCCGACCAGGTACAGCACCAGCACGAGCAGCAGCAAAAAAACAGGCAACAGGATCGGCAGCCGTAGATAGCGGATCTCGATGTAGCGCTCGAAGACGGCCCGGCCGGTGGACGGAAGCTGCTCGCCATCGATGAGCCGTACGGTCTGCGCGATCTCCAGCGGCACGTAGTCTTTCGCGCCCACGCGCACAAAAACTCCGTCGCGCGTTTCGATCTCGGGGGTAGTGGGGTTCAGGTCCGCAAGGCCCTGGCGCACGTCGGAGACTTGCCACACCAGCCCCGCACGTACGGCCCGCGTCATCGGTTCGAGAAACAACTCCCGCACCGCGGCGGCCATCCACATCAGCAAGGCGATGGTAACCAAGGGGGGCGTAACGAGGCTCAGCCCACGATACACGGCGCGACGAAAGGGCCGCGGCGGGGTCTGAGGATCGCTGGCGGTGAACCTGGTGCTGAACATGCGCGTCTGGCCGGAAGTCTCGCCTTCAATATACTACAGGCCCGCGGCGTGTACCGCCTTGTCCCCAGGTTGCCATGCATCACGATCTGTCGATTCTGGTGAACCTCTCGGTTTGTCTCGCGGCTGCGCTGATGCTGGGGTACATCACGCAACAGTTGAAACTCTCGCCCATTGTGGGCTACCTGCTGGCCGGCATCGCGCTTAGCCCCCAGACGCCGGGCTGGGTGGCCAATCAGGCCAGCGCCGCGCAATTCGGCGAGATCGGCGTGGTGCTGTTGATGTTTGGCGTGGGGCTGCATTTCGATCTGGCCGATCTGGTGGCCGTGCGGCGCGTGGCGGTGCCGGGGGCGACGGGCCAGGTGTTGGTGGCCACGCTGCTAGGCATGGTGGCCGTGGTCATGGCCGGTTGGGGATGGGCGGCCGGCGCGGTGATTGGCATGGCTGTCTCCGTCGCCAGCACCGTCGTGCTCATTCGCGTGCTGGCCGATAACAACGTGCTGGACACGGATCAGGGGCATGCGGCCATAGGCTGGTTGATTGTAGAGGATCTGTTCACGGTCCTGGTGCTGGTGATGTTGCCCGCCCTTGCCTCGGCAATGCAAGGCGGCGGCGAAGGGGGAATCGTTGCAGTCGCCGCGGCCCTGGGCATCGCCGTGATCAAGGTGACCGCGTTGGGCGTGATTGTGTTATGGGGGGGCCGAAAAGTCATTCCCCGCATCCTGGAGCGCGTAGCCCGCACGCGCACGCGGGAGCTGTTCACGTTGGCGATCCTGGCGTTAGCACTGACCATTGCCACCGGCTCGGCCGTGGTGTTTGGCGTCTCGATGGCGCTGGGCGCATTTCTGGCCGGCATGGTTGTGGGGCAATCCGAGGTCAGCCATCAGGCGGCGGCCGATGCGCTTCCCATGCGGGATGCTTTCGCCGTGCTGTTCTTCGTGACCGTGGGCATGCAGTTCGATGTGCAAGCCATCCTGGCAGCCCCAGGCTTGTTCATCAGCTTGCTGGCCGTAATTCTGGTGGCCAAGCCGCTCACGGCCATCGGCATGGTATGGGTGCTGGGATACTCCGTTCGCACCGCCCTCACTGTGGCGGTGGCCCTGGCGCAGATCGGGGAGTTCTCCTTTATCCTGGCCGAACTCGGCGCCGATGTCGATCTGCTCGAGCCGCAGGCCCAGAGCTTGCTCGTTGCGTGCGCGATCGTGTCGATCACGCTCAATCCGCTGCTGTTCCGCGGCGTGAAGCCGCTGGAGCTGTGGCTGCGACGCCGTCCGCAACTGTGGGGAGCGCTCTCGGCCCGATCGGAGGCACGTGCCCGCCGTGGGCCGCAGACGAACTCGCTGCCAGTCCAGGAGCCATCGCCGTCCCACGAGCAGGCCATTGTGGTGGGTTACGGCCCTGTCGGCAAAACCGTCTCCGCCATCCTCAAGGATTTCGGCATCACTCCGGTGATTGTGGAGACCAATGTCGATACGGTGTCCCACTTGAAAGCCGCGGGCGAATTGGCCATCTACGGTGATGCCACGCAGCGCGACATCCTCAAGGCAGCGGGCATTGCTTCTGCGAAGTATCTCCTGGTGACGATGCCCGATGTGGCCGCGCGCACCGTGGTGGTGATTATTGCCCGCGAGTTGAATCCCGACGTAAAGGTCTTCGTGCGAGCGCGCTATCTGGAAGAGCGCGCCTGGCTGGAGGAAATTGGCGCGTCCGGCGCGTGCTTCGAAGAAGCGGAAGCCGCGATCGGCCTGGCCGGGCTCTTGCTGCGCGAAGTGGGCGCCGACGAACAGCGCGTCAGCCAGGAAATCCGCCGCATCCGCACCCGCTGGGTCTTCCGGGCGGAGGAAACGCCGAAACAGTCGAACGATTCAGCCGGTGACTAGCCAATACTTGATCTCTAACAGCATCCGTTCCGACTTGGCACTACAGGCTGTTGGGTTCATAATATAGTTCCAGGTTTGTCGACAATATTGCGGCGGCGCTGTTTGTATAGTTCGCAGTCCGAGGATGCTCTCATGCCAAACGCCCAAACGCTTCAAGACATTAATCGTGAGGTGGCGAGGAAGTTAAATGATGAGGCGAGGAGCGACCCGCAATCGCCGTACGCCAACAAATTCGTGGGCATCGCTAATGGCCACGTCGTAGTCGTCGCGGATGATCTGGATGCGATGCTGCGTCGGTTGCGGCAATTGGAGCCGGATGCAAGTAGGACGTTCGGCATCGAGGCGAGTCGCGACTACAGCGTGGTCGAAGAAGTCTGGGGGATGTGCTGATGCCGCGTGTCTTGTGGCCCCTCCACAAGGGACGACCGTGTGTGCAGGTCGTGCTCACGCTCCAGCCCGGCGGTCAATCGGTCGCACGGACCTTGCTAGCAGATAGCGGCGCGGGCTCGCGAAACTCCGCCTTTGAACTGATCCTGTCGGAAGACGAATGTCTGTATTGCGGCGGCAACCCACTCCCAGGCGTCACGCTCCGCGGCGCATTCGTGGGCACGTTTCCGATTTATGGTCTTCCCGTCAGGCTGCCGGCGCTTGGGGTCGACGTGAACCTTCGAGCGGTCGGAGTTCCGACCGTGCCGGCCGGATTTGACGGCATCGCCTGCTTCAGCCTGCTCAACCGGTTCGCTTACGGCAACTTTGGCGATCCCGGCCAGTTTGGGCTCGAAAGTTAACCCATCCACGATCGCCGCCCGTGTCCGATTAGCGCAGCTTCGTCTGGTCCTGCGGGTTGCGGGGTTGGATGGCGGTGTCGACGGGCTGCTCGGCGGAGGCGCCTTGCATTTGCTGCTGGGCGCGGCGCATCATTTCCTGCTCGGCCAACTGTTGCTTGCGCAGCATGTCCTGGGGGTCTTCGAAATTGAGCACCAGCTTACTCTCGAACAGCTTGGTGACCATGCCGGCAATGCGCCAGCCTTCCGGCTCGTTGCGCACCAGCCACACGATCTGATCGCTATGCGGCTGGCCGTCTTCGCCCACATCGGTCCAGGTGCTGGAGACATACGCGCCGCGATCTTCCAGCATCTCCACCGAGCCGACTTCAAAACTGGCCGTGTCGCTGCCGGGGGGCGCGACGACCATTTCCATCTCGGTGGTCTTCTCGCGCGCCAAGTTGGTGAGCATCTCGGCGGCTTTCTTGTCGTTCCCCTTTTGCACGGCTTGGAGGAACTCGAACACCGCGATATTGGGGCCGGGCTTGTTTTCCGTGCTGGCAGTAGGCGTCTCCGGCGTGCCGGGCGCCTCCGAGGTGCAACCTGCGCAACCGGCCAAGAGTCCCACGGCGAAAGTCAAGAACGTGAATCCGCTGGCACGCAACATCGTCTCACCTCCGTGTGGGAATACCGGCTCCGGCCGGACAAGCTGCGGCACCGCCGCGGACAAGGGCGGAAGTCTTGCAACTTCGGTGCAGTGGGTCAAGACGTGCCCGAAGTCTGCTAGCGGTCGGCAGCAATGATTGCTCGCTCTTCGCGGCGAGTCGGTAAGCCGCACGGTTACCCGCAACTCTCACTTCGGGAGCCGAATTACTGGCTTCTCGCGGCGACGCGAGTATCATCAAGGTCCGGCCGCTTCGATCAGGCCGACCGCTAACTTTCTCAGGTGGATTATATGAAACGCAGGTTGCTGGCGTGTTTGGTGTTGATCGTTGGCGTCGCTGTCCTGGCCGAGGGCGCCGAGGGGGTGCGAAAGCCCACGGGCATCGAGCGGCGCGAATTGTGGACCACGGGCGCGATTCACGGCACGCCGGAGCCGCCGAGCCCGTATCAGTTGGATAACGCGTTTCCCAAGCTGACGTTGTTCGAACCGCTCTCGGTCGGGATGGTGCCGGGGGAGAATCGTTTCGGCGTCGCCACGCGGCCGGGAAAGATCTACACGTTCGAGATTCGCGCCGATGTCGACAAGGCCGATCTGCTGCTTGATGTCGACCGCAACACGTATGGACTGGCGTTTCATCCCAAGTTCGCGGAGAACGGCTACTTCTATGTGACGAACATCGATAAAGCGAATCCCTCGCCCACGGGCAGCCGCCTGTCGCGATTCACGGCCCGCCCCGGAAGCCCGCGGGTGGCCGACCGGGCGAGTGAGAAGATCATCCTCGAATGGCCTTCCGGCGGACACAACGGCGGCTGCCTGCGGTTTGGTCCGGACGGATATCTGTATCTGGCCACGGGCGACGGCAGCGGCATCGCCGACGAACTGCAAACCGGCCAGAAGATCGACGACTTGCTCGGCGCGATTCTGCGCATCGATGTCGATCGCGCGGAAAGCGACCGTGCCTACGCCATTCCCAGCGACAACCCGTTTGTAAACCGCGAAGGCGCTCGCGGGGAGATTTGGTCGTTCGGCCATCGGCAGATCTGGAAGTTCGCCTTTGATCCGCCGACCAAACGCCTGTGGGCCGGCGAGGTGGGTCAGGACTTGTGGGAGATGGTGTACCTCATTCGCCGCGGCGGCAACTACGGTTGGAGCGTCATGGAGGGCAAACATGCCTTCCGCCCGGCGCGCCCACGCGGGCCGGGCGAGTTCGAATCGCCGATCGTCGAGCATCCGCACAGCGACTTCCGCTCGATCACGGGCGGGTACGTGTATCACGGCTCGCGTCTGCCGGAGCTGCGCGGCGCGTACCTCTACGGCGATTACGACACCGGCAAGCTGTGGATGGTGCGTTATGCGGATGGCGCCGCCGGCCAGCCGGGGCGCGTGACGGAGCATCGCGAGTTGGCCGATAGCCAGGTCCGCATCGTCGAGTTTGCACAAGACGCCGCGGGCGAAGTCTACGCCGTCGATTTCGCCAGCGGTGGGCTGCATCGACTGGCGCCCGCCCCGGTGGAACTGGCCCCGAAGCCGTTCCCGCGCAAGTTGAGCGAGACCGGATTATTCCTCTCGACCAAAGATCAC
>JBGTDH010001064.1:0-4530 GCA_041748435.1 Pirellulales bacterium | reverse complement strand
AAGGCCAGGCCGCCGGGGGTAACGAAGTTTGCCTGCACGTTGCCCGAGTAAACGTCCGAGCCGCCGTCCACGATCTGCGGATTGTAGTTCGTCTGCCGCGTGGCGTCATCATCCACAATGAAACCCAGGCCCGTGGCGTCTGCCAGCGTGGCGTTGACGGCGCTGGACAGCGTAATCTGGAACGTCTCGTCCGCCTCGCGCACGGTGTCGTCGCGGACGACGACGGTAACTTTCTGTGTGGAGACGCCGGGATCGAACGTGAGCGAGTCGCTGGTGGAATAGCGAAAGCATGTGAGACCTGTTCTTGCTAATGTGATTCGATTCGAGGGATCCATCAACAGCGGCGTGTAAAGGAACGCTCGCTAACTACGATTCACCCGCCATGAGCGCCGACCGTCGCGCCGATTCTTCAGCGTCCGGGCCGTAAGAGAAGAGGTGGCTCTCGGTCCGGACACGACTTCGTCCGGATGCGATTGGGTTACAATTCCGAGATGCCGATTCAGGTGAGACTGCGTTGTTGTTCCGTTTCCGCGAGACTTTCAACCTAGCGAGCCCGTTGCCCGCGGTGCAAGCGCGACGTGGAAGGATTTGTTAAAGAGTTAGCCGCTAGGGCCGGGCGCGTCATTCTTTCTTCAGTAGCGCTTTGTATGCGGGGCGATCGCGGAGGGGGGTCAGATCGTCGTTGCTTTCGGCGCGCTGCCAGTCGGTGAAGCCGGCGCGGGCGGCGTCGTTGAGAACATTCATGGCGTGGTCGGCCAACTGCTCGCGTTGGGGAGAGTTGGCGTCGGCGGTCGCGGCAAGCACGGCTACCTCGCACGCAATGTTGTACAACTCGTCGGCATCTTTGGCCCACAACTTCTGCCGCTCCTGACAGGCCGCCAAGGCCTCGTCGAGTTGAGCGGTATCCCGCAGCACCGCAGACAGGTCGCTGAGGTAGCGGCTGAGGGTCTCGCGCTGCGCGGCGTCCCGTGGCTTGAGATCGAACGCGGCCCGTTGGTCGACGACGGCCTGCCGATAGGCTTCGCAGGCGTCGTTCAATCGCTCCTGCTGCCACAAGGCGTAGCCGGCATCGTGCAGGCTGGAAGCGCGCAAGGTGCGGAACTCCGGGTTCTTGCCATGATTAATCAGCAGACCGCCAGCCAGCTCGGCCGAGCGATGCAGCGTCGTCGAGGCGTCGCTCCACTTCTCGTTGGCTAATTGCAACGCGCCCAGCATGGAAAGCGTCTCGGCCAGATGGTGGCGATGTTCCAGCGTGGCCGCGGGACCTTCCAGCCAGCGCTCATGGATTTGCCGGGCCTGCGCCAACAACGTAGCGGCCTCTTCCGTGTTGCCGCGAGCCTCTTCGACCGCCGCCAGCCTGCCGAGTGTGGCCCCCAGGCGATCTTGCAAGAGCGCGTCTTCGGGCGCGGCTTCCACGAGACTGACATAAGCGGCCCGGGCCAGATCGTAGTGTGCGTAGGCTTCGTCCAAGGCGCCAAGCTCGCGGGCCACCATGCCCAGATTCGATTGAGCGCGGGCTGTGCCGTCTTGCAGCGTTCGGCTCTGCTCGTCGTCCTTGAGCAACCGGGCATACGCGGCGAGTGCGCCTTGAAACGTCGCCCGGGACCGCTCATTCTCGCCGGCTGCAAACTGCATCAGCCCGGTGTGCAACTGCTGGGCGGCCAGATCCTGCTGGAATCGGATCACCGCGGGATTGTTCCTCACAAGCTGTCGCAGAATTGCGCCGGCCTCGTCGTGCAATCGCAACGCCTCGGGCGTTTCGCCCAGCAGATTCTTTAGATCGCCCAGGCCCATGTACGTGCCGGCCAAATCGGCCGCCAACTCGATCAGCACCGGACTATCGTGTGCCAACGGTTGCTGAATCTCGCGGGCGCGCTCGTAACACTCCTGCGCATCTTGAAACCGATCGGTATGGCTTCGCAGATCTCCCAGCGTTTTGTGGCACACGCCCAACTCGCGCCGATACTCGATCACCAGCGGGAAATCTGCGCTCAGTTGGGTGTAGAGTTCGATCGATTTCTTGAAGCTCTCGACCGCGTTATCCAGCTCATCGGCCTCCCGCTGGACAACGCCCAGGTTGTAGTAGCCGCGGGCCAGATCACGGCGCGGCAATTGGGCCTTGGTGTCCTTGATAACGAGCTTGGCCCGCAGGTCGTTGGCCCGCGTGTACCACGGCAGTGCTTTATTGGGATGTCCCGCGGCGCGCTCGATGATGCCGAGGTTGTTGTAGCTGTTGGCCAGCTTGCGTTGCACTTCTTCGTTGTCCGGCTGCTCGGAGGCTAGCCGCTCGCGCATCTGGCAGGCTTGATCGAAGTGCTTCTGAGCCTCCGGCAGCTTGCCGATTGCCTGGTGGATGCCGCCGATCGCGTTGATCGTGGTGGCCAAGGCGATTCGCTTCGGCGAGTCTTGTGGCTGGGCATCGACCAGTGTTTGTTGCGTCTGACGCGCCCGCTCGAAATGTGCCAGCGCCTCTTGCTTGGAGCCGATTTCGCCGATGACCGTGCCAATGCGAAACTCGGCCGCGGCGGCCTCCTGCTTCAGCGCGGGATCCTGGCCGCGCTGCTGAAGAAACTCCTGATCGTAAGCCAGGGCCACCTGCAGCAGCTCTTTGCGCAGCGGCTGCAAGCCGGGCACGTCCAGCAGCGTGGTCTCGCTGACGCGGGTGAAGAAATCGTCCACGGCTTTGCGAGCCAGTTGAAAACTGCTCTCCGCGTCGCGCCGCGCCAAGGTCTCCTGCACACGCGCTTGATTGATCAGCAGCGCCGCCAGCAGCGATACGCCGGTGATGGCCACCAGCGCCACGGCAGCGGCCATGGCCCACGTGCGATTGCGCAGCAGCCAGCGTCCGTCCCGTTCCACAGCCGTCTCTTGATAGGCCACGTCCGGCTCGTCGGCCAGCCAGCGCTCCAGATCGGCGGCCATTTCGCCGGGCGACTGGTAGCGATCGCGCGGCTCCAGGGCCATCGACTTGAGACAGACGGCCTCCAGCGGCTTGGGCACTGTGGGATTGCGCTGTCGCGGGGGATCGAAGTCGCCGCGCTGCACGCGCTGCAGCACCGTGCCCACATCGCGATCGATGAACGGCGGCTTGCCGGTCAGCACGCAGTAGAGTGTGGCGCCCAGACTGTAGACATCGCTGTAGGGACCGAGCATTTGCATCCGTCCGGCGGCCTGCTCGGGACTCATGAATTGCGGCGTGCCCACGGCCGTGCCGAACACCGTGGGCGCCGAGGCGCCAATCGAAGTGGGCCGCAGCGAACCCTCTTCACTGATCTGCACCGTCTCCGATTCGCCCACGGTCTTAGCCAGGCCCCAATCCACCACCAGCGTCTCGCCGTACTTGCCCAGCATGATGTTGCCCGGCTTCAGATCGCGATGCAGCACGCCGCGGCTGTGGGCGTATTCCATGGCGTTGCAGACATCGATCAAGCGGCCGATCAGGTTGCGCAGCTCCAGCGTGGTCTGACTCGCCGAGCGGCCCGCGGCCTCACGATAGAACCGATCGATGGCCTCCTTCAGACTGTCGCCACGAATGAAACGCATGGCGTAGTACGGCCGGCCATCTTCGTAGTGCCCCAGGCCATACACGGGCACAATGCCCGGATGCTCCAACCCGCCGGTGATCTCGGCCTCCAACAGGAATCGCGAGCGGCTGTGCATGTCGCCCGCGTAGGCCGGCTGAATCTCCTTGAGAGCCACTTCGCGATGCAGCTCGGTATCCTCGGCCACGGAGACTTGCCCCAAGCCTCCCTTGGCGTGCGGCCGCAGCACCTGAAATCGCAAGCTGGCCGCGGGACCCGTGGCGTACTCTTGCAGCCCGGCTCCGCGGCTGGCGCCGCTGGGCGTGCCGCTGCTCTCCGGGGGCATGGTGGGCGTGGCCTCGGTGCCCATCTCGGTGCCGGAGGGAAGCTGGGTGCGGTAGAGATCGATGTTCTCGCCGCCGGGAACGCGTCGCAAGCTGGCTTCCAGATCGGCATCAGGGATCTGCGCCAGTTCCTGACACAAGTCGCCGGCGCTGGAGAGGGAAGCCAGGCTGGCGTGCGGATCGTTGCCGTGCTTCTCCAAGTGTTTCTGCACCAGCGATTCCAGCAGCTTCTGCTCGTCCCCCTTGATGCGGTGCTGCTCGAGCAGCACTTGGGAAAGCGGCTTCGATTTCTCCAGCACCCAGGCGTTCATGGCCCCTACCAGGGCGTCACGACTGATAAAGTCCATCTGCAACGCCAGAATGCCAAACAACAGGTTTCGATCGGCATGGGACTCGCTCATGGGGCACCCCGGCACGGCAAGAAGAGCAACGAGTATTCGACTCGGTGTAGCCTACCATTTTGCGTGGGCTGATGTGGTGCGGGGTCCGCCTGCGGAGGCATTAGTCGGATCGCGGCTGCGAAACAACCGATTTTCTCGCGCGACCCGTTTTCTCGCGTTTTCTCGGAGTTGCGACGATGCAACTGTTCGATAAGGCGGGGGATTTCCAGGCCTCTGAACGCGTCCTGCTGTTCGGTTCGCGGGCGGCTGGCGCCGCTGGGCGTG
>JBGTDH010001063.1:0-6845 GCA_041748435.1 Pirellulales bacterium | reverse complement strand
GGCATCCGCGACGGAGAGTTGGAATGTGGAACTGGAACTCGAAGACGACGCCATTCGCCAGGTGCTGACCGCCGGCAAGGTGAGCGCCGTCTCCGGCGGACAAACGCCTTGGACGGGCACACAGGATTTCGTGGCACAACTCGCCGGGATCGAAGGCACGCGGGCGCTGGCCGTGAAAGCCAAGATCAGCGTGACGCCGGCGGTAGTGGTGGCGACGCATGCCGTGCCGCGCGGCGCGATCATTCAAGCCACGGATGTGCAGTTGGATCGCTCCCAGACCGTGACGGGCAAGGGCGAAGCCGCAACGAGCCTGGACGAAGTGATTGGCAAGGAGGCGGCTCAGGCGATTGTCGCCGGGCGGCCGATCGATCGCAGCAACGTGCGGCAGCCGCTCTTGGTGAAGAAGGGAGACGTGGTAACGGTCTACGTCCGCTCGCCGGGAGTGCAGATTCGCACGAATGCCCGCGCTAAGGATGCGGGAAGCCAGGGAGATTTGATCGCCGTGGAATCGTTGGAGAACCGGCAATCTTACTTTGCCCGCGTGAGTGGCATTCAAGAAGCGGAAGTGTATGCGCGTGGGCAGAGTGCGTTGTGACCTCCTTTCAACAGGAATTGATTGTGCGAACGACACACACCGTGGCACTGCTGTTGATCTCCGCGGCGAGCACGCTGCAGGCGCAGAGCGCGAGCTTGTTGGGCGCTCCGGGCCAGCGGGCGGCGCTGTCGCTGTCGGATAATTCCTGGTGTTACCAGCAATTGGAGGCGCCCAAGCAACTTCAGTTGAATGACAACATTACGATCATCGTGAAGGAGGCGTCGCAATTCGCGGCGGAGGGAGAAGTCGATCGTCGCAAGCGTGCCAATGTCGACGCGAGATTGCAGGACTGGATCTTCCTTCGCGGTTCGGATCTCAAGCCGGCGCCGCAGTCCGATGGCGACCCGCGCATCCGCGGCTCTCTGAATAGCCAACTACGGGCCGAGATGGAGATGGATACCAGCGAGCTCATGCAGTTCCGTATCACGGTGACAGTGACGGATATTCGCCCGAACGGATCTTTGGTCGTGGCCGGACATCGCACCATTTGCAACAACAACGAAAAATGGGAGCAGAAGCTGACGGGCATTGTGTCGCGCGATGATGTGCTGCCGAACCGGACGGTGCTCAGCGAGAAAGTGGCGGAGCTGAAGATCGAGAAGCGCGAGCTGGGACACGTGCGCGATGGCTACAAACGCGGTTGGCTGACGCGGTGGATCGATGCGTGGAAGCCGTTTTAGGCAGGCGGGATGGGGGTAACCACAGAGGCACAAAGATCACAGAGACGGGAAAGACGAGATATGACGCGCATTATCAAATGGACGTTTGTGGTTCTCGTGTTGATCGCCGGTGCCGTGCCGCAAGTGGAGGCCCGCACGTTGTTGTCCAGCATCTGCCGTGTCAAAGGGCAGGAAGAGAATACGTTGCAAGGGCTGGGGCTGGTGATGGGCTTGAATGGCACGGGGGACGGCGGCGATTTCCTGCCCACGATTCGCAGCCTGGCCACGGCGATGCAGTTGATGGGCAGCCCGATTGGCAAAGGCGGACCGCTGGAGCTCAAGAACGCCAAGAACATTGCGCTGGTGATGGTCACAGCCAAAGTGCCGGCGGCCGGAGCGCGCCAGGGAGATCGGGTCGATTGCACGGTCAGCTCGATCGGCGGCTCGAAGAGCCTGGAAGGGGGGCGGCTGTTTCTCACGCCGCTGCAAGGTCCGCAGGTCGACAACCCTCGCGTGTATGCGATTGCCGAGGGCGCCTTGCAGTTGGACAGCCCAACGCTCACGCGCAGCGGGCGCGTGCATCAGGGTTGCCGGTTGGAGGAAGATTTTTACAACCCGTTTGTCAAAGACAACAAGATCACGCTGGTGCTGGAGAAGAATCACGCGCGGTTTCAAGTCGCGCAGGAAGTGGCCGAGTTGATCAACAGCCAGTTGAGCATTCAGAACGGCTACGAGCCGGTGGCGATGGCGGTGAACCAGGTGAACATCGAAGTGATCATTCCGCCGCAGTATCGCAACGAACCGGTGGCGTTTGTCTCGCAGGTGCTTTCCTTGCCGGTGATTCAGCCGCAGACGGAAGCGCTGGTGGTGGTGAACGAGCGGACCGGCAGCGTGGTGATCAGCGGCGAAGTGGAGATCGGTCCAGTGGTGGTGACGCACAAGAACCTGGTGATCGAGGCGGGAGGGACGCAGCCCGGCGAGCGGTTCGTGGGCCTCGACTCGGGCACGGCGCGGTCTACGAGCTTGAAATCATTGGTGGAAGCTCTGAATGCCGTGAAGCTGCCGACCTCGGATGTGATCGAGATCATCAAGGGGTTGGAGAAGAACGGAAAGCTGCAAGGCAAGCTGGTGATTGAGTAACCTGAAATGATGGTTTGCCATGAATGTAACTTCAATTTCTGCGAGTGACGTGTCGGCTGGCGAGTCCAAGACGCGCGAGGCGTTTGATTCGTCGATCGGCGAGATGTTCTTCACGCAACTGCTCGCCGCGATGCGCAAGACGCAGGGAGAGCCGGCCTATTTTCACGGCGGGCAGGCGGAAGAGATGTTCCGCAGCCAGTTGGATCAGACGCTGGCGCAGCAGATGACCAAGACGCATGCGCGCGATTTTACCGACGCGCTGTACGAGCGGTTTGCACTGGATCGGCGGTAGGCGGAGGCGGCGATTACGAGCAGGGCGATTCACCCCGGGACGCAAGCCACGATGAGCAACATTTCAGAATGGGAAGCGGCGCTGGCGGAGTTTCTAACGGAACTCTCGGCCGTGCAGGGCGAGCTGTTGGATCTAATCTCCGCCAAGCGGCTGCGCCTGGCGGCGGCCGACCTGGAGGGCCTGGCG
Source organism: Pirellulales bacterium (assembly GCA_041748435.1). Lineage (GTDB taxonomy): Bacteria > Planctomycetota > Planctomycetia > Pirellulales > JBGTDH01 > JBGTDH01. The sequence goes on along the minus strand of JBGTDH010001063.1, from coordinate 3,973 downwards.
TCGCTGGGGATGCGCGAGCAAGAGCTGACCGCGCGGCTGCAGGCTTGTCAGGAGCGGCGAGTGAAGTTGCTGCGCGAGGCGCCATCGCAGGGTCTGCCCGGCGATAGCTTGCAGTCGGTGCATGCACGCCTCCCCTCGCGCCAGCCCTCGCTGGAGAAGAATGTGCGCGAGACCGCGGCCCGCGCGAGGCTCTTGCAGCAAGAAAGCCTGACGAATTGGGTGATAACTCAACGCACCTTGCTCTACCTCTCACAATTGCTGGAGTTGATTGGGACCGGAGGCCGCCGCAGTCCGACATACTCTAAGGGAGCGCCGGCGGGCGCCACCGGTGCGCTGGTGGACCGCGCGGCGTGAGGGGATGACAGGATGACAAGGTGACGGGGTGACAAGGTGAAGTTCTGAATCACCCCCTCACCTTGTCACCTTGTCGCCTTGTCACCTTGGCTTTGTCCTTCTACTCACCAGCACAACCGCGATGTCTCTCTTCGGCTCCATACAACTGGGCGCGAACGCCCTGCGGGCGCAGCAGATCGGCCTGCAGGTGACGGGCCAGAACATCGCCAATGCCAATACGCCCGGCTACATTCGCGAAGAGGCGGTGCTCACGCCTGCGCGCACGCAGAAACTTGGCAATTTGCTGCTGGGGTTGGGCGTGGAGGTCACGGGCGTTATCCAGAAGATCGACAAGTTTCTGGAGAACCGCCTGCGGCTGGCCGGCAGCGATCGGGCCAATGCGGAAGCCCAGGTGCAGACGTATTCGCAACTGGAAGACCTGATCGGCGAGCTGAGCGATACGGACCTGAGCACGTCGCTGAATAACTTCTTCAACAGCATCTCCAACGTGCTGAATCAGCCGGAGAGCGCCACGACCCGCAATCTGACGGTGCTACAGGGGCAGACGCTGGCCGGGGATATTGTGCGGCTTTCCAACCGGGCGCGGGTGATTCGCAGCGACGTGAACCGTCAGATCACCGGCGCGGCGGCGGAGATCAATCTCCTGGTGGAAGAGATCCGCGGACTGAACGTCAAGATCACGGAGACGGAGGCCGCGGAATTTTCCCACAGCGATGCCGTGGGGCTGCGCGATCAGCGAGGCCTCGCGCTGCGCAGACTCTCCGAACTGCTCGACATTCAGACCATTGAGGAAGACGATGGCGCGGTCAACGTGTTTGTCGGCGGCGACTTTCTGGTCTTCCAAGGCATCTCGCGGTCGGTGGAAGTGGAGACGACCGCCGATCGCGGCCTGTCGATTGCCACCATTCGATTGGCGGAGAGCAACGGGCAGTTGGATGTCAGCTCCGGAAAGGTGGCGGGTTTGACGACTGCCCGCGACGACGTGCTGGGCTCGTTTCTGGATCAGATGGACGAGTTTGCGCGCACGCTGGCCTTTGAGTTCAACAAGCTGCATGCCTCGGGACAGGGCCTGGCCGGACACAGCCAGCTCACGAGCGAGTTTTTCGTCGACGATGTCAACGCGGCCTTGGATGCCGCCGGGTTGACTTATACGCCGATCAATGGCACGTTCCAGGTGCAACTTTTCGATCGCGCGACGGGATTGACGGAGACCAGCACCATCGGCGTGACGCTGATGGGATTGGGTAGCGATACCACGCTCACGGGATTGGCTGCCTCGCTGGATGCCATTGACGGCGTGAGTGCCAATGTCACGCCGACCGGCCAGTTGCAGATTAACGCGGAGGGCGCCGGTCAAGAGATTGCGTTTGCCAACGACACCAGTGGAATCCTGGCGTCGCTGGGGCTGAACACGTTTTTTAGCGGCGATTCGGCGCTCAACCTGGGCGTCAGCGCCACGGTGCGCGACGATCCGAGCAAGTTCGCCGCCAGCAACGAAGGCGTGGGGGAGTCGACGGGCAACGCGGTGCTGCTGGCCGACTTTCTTGATCGACCCCTGGAAAGCCACAGCGGGGCAAGTTTGGGAGAGTTGTACGATCGGGTGCATGGCGGCGTGACGCAACAGGCCGCTGTGGCCAATTCCGTCTTCGAGGGCTTACTTGTCTTCGAGGAGACACTCAACGGGCAGCACCTGGCGATCAGCGGCGTGAGCCTGGACGATGAAGCCGTGAAGCTGATTACGTACCAGCGCGCCTACCAGGCCGCCGCCAGATTCATTGCCACCATCAGCGAGTTGTTCGATGTGTTGGTGAGTTTGTGAACTTGTGAGGGAACAGGGAACAGGGGACAGGGAACAGCCGGAAGCGCGGTTTGATCTCCTGCCGGCTGTTCCCTGTTCCCTGTCCCCTATCCCCTTGATCCCCATGGCCATCACGCCAATATCTTCGACGCGGGTGACGGATTCGCTGGTGCGGCAGCGGTTGCTGACGCAGTTGCAGGCCGATCAGGCGGCGCTGTTTCGTTTGCAGAACTCCCTGAGCACCGGCCGCAGAATTGTGCGTCCCAGCGAGGATGCGGCCGCCGCGCAGCGGGCGATCGGGCTGCAAGGCCTACTGGAGCGGAAGGGGCAGGCTGCCATCAACGTGGCCACGAGCCAGTCGTTTCTGGCGGCTTCGGATACGGCCTTGGGCGCGGTGTCGGGCCTGATCATCGATGTGCGCGGCAACGCACTTTCTGTGGCCGATAATCTTTCGTCGGCGGAAACCAAGCGGGCTGTGGCCCAGCAAGTGGATCGGGCGTTGCAGCAGATCGTCGACGTCGGAAATCAGCAGTTTCGCGGCCGCTACCTGTTCGCCGGATCGCGGGCCAAGACGCTGCCGTTCGAGATCGTGGATGGCTACGTTCAATACCATGGCAATGAATCGAGCTTCCAGAGCTACGCAGATATCGATCAACTTTTTGCCTCGAGCGTGGATGGCCACTCCGTGTTTGGGGCCTTGTCGCAGCAGGTGCAGGGCACGGCGGATCTCAATCCCGAGCTTACGGCAGATACGCTGCTAAGCGACCTGCGCGGGGGCCAGGGCATTCTCGCGGCAAGCGTGGCAGTCTCCGACGGCGCCAGCACCAGCATCATCGATCTCAGCAGCGCCGTGACCGTGGGAGACTTGGAGGCGCTGCTCGAGGCCAATCCGCCGACGGGCCAAACGCTGAACGTCACAATCACGGCGACCGGGTTGAATGTCCAACTCAGCGGATTCACCGGCGCGGGGCTGACGATTAAGGAAGTGGGCGAAGGGACCACCGCCGCCGAGCTGGGCATTCTGGCGGAATCGGGACTGGGTGCGGGCCCCGTGGTGGGAAGCGATCTCGACCCTACGCTCACCAAAACCACGCGGCTGGCGGATCTCCCCGCGCCGTTGGACCTGACCTCCGGTTTGCAGATCGTCAATGGCGGCAGGACACATCTCATCAACTTTCCCGCGGCGCAGACCATTGAAGATCTGCTCAATACGCTCAACGGCTCGCAGGCGGGGGTGTTGGCGGAGCTTAATTCGGCGGGGACGGGGATCAATGTGCGAAGCCGGGTCAGCGGCGGCGACTTCGCCATCGGCGAGAATGGCGGGGCCACGGCCACCGGCTTGGGCCTGCGAAGCTTTACGATGCAAACTCAACTCGCCACCTTGAATCATGGCGCGGGCGTTCACACGCGCGAGGGTTTTGATTTTCAGATTCAACTCAAGAACGGAACGCTGCTGGCAATCGAAGTATCGAGCGCCCAAACGATCGGGGATGTCATCGGCCTGATCAACACTGCCGGCGGCGGACAAGTGACCGCTCAATTAGCCGCTTTCGGCAACGGGATTGAGCTCGTGACCAGCGACACGGCGACGGCTGCTGATTTCGCCGTGCTCGACACGCCGGGAGGGCAGACGGGGGCCGATCTGGGCCTCGTGGCGCCCGGGCAAGACGGCAGCGCCGCGGCGGTGGTGAGTGGCGGCGTCGAGACGATCACGGGGCGCGATGTCGGTGTCCGGGAGGTGCAGGGTGTGTTCACCGCCCTGATTCGGTTGCGGCAGGCTCTGGTTGACGATGATCTGAGCCAGATTCGCCGCTCGATCGA
>JBGTDH010001062.1:0-4451 GCA_041748435.1 Pirellulales bacterium | reverse complement strand
GCGTTCTTCAGCGCGTTCGAGAAAGGCGAGGGCGCGGGACCCGATTGCCAGGGTGTTGCCGGGCCGCTAGGGCCAAAGGTTTGCACCACGGTATCGGCGCCGTCGTCCAACACCGTGACGGTCGCGCTGCCGCTGGCGAAGCCGGTGGCGTAGGCCACAATCGTGGAGGTTTGCGTGCCGTCGATCCAAGGATCGTTCGTGGCGTCGACCATGAATGTGGCCGAGGCTAGACCGGCGGGGATGAGCACCGTGGGCGCCACTCGCGCTTCGCTGGGATCCGTGCTCAACAGGCTGACCAGCAAATCAACGTTGGTGGGCGAGTTCCGCGTCACCGTGCCGGTGGTGATGGCAAAGCCGGCGTTCTCGGAGAACGCGGTGGGCGCGGCGATCGTCACGATCAAAGCCGCTGTCTGCAAGTCGGTCACGTCGATCGAATCGGTAATGCGATTAAAGCCCGAGGCACTGGCGCCGATCGTGACGGTCTGCGTGCCGTCGGCCACGCCGTCGTTGACTGCGGCAATGTTGAAATTGGCCGACGCCTGGCCGTTCAGAATGGTTACGGTAACGGGAACCGTGGCTTCCGTGGTGTCGCTGCTGTTAAGCGTGACCACCAGATTGCCAACCAGCGAACCGCTGCGGGTGACGGTGGCGGTGGTCGGAGCGCTGCCCTCGAGCACGGAGGCGGTCGGAATGCTTACGGTCAGATTCGTGGGCGCTTCCGAGACGATCACGCGGGCGGCGCCGCTGAGTTCCACCTTGTCGCTTGTGGCGATGGAGATGGCGCTAACCTCGAACGGCGCGGCGTTGATGGCATCGCGAATCGCGCCCGCCAGTTTGGCCGCGGAATCGGCCGCGTTGAAAAGGATGGGCACATTTCCGAAAGTTACGCCGCCGCCGGACTCGAACTCAAACGTGACGACGGTCTGACCATCGTTGATCTGGAACGTCTGCCGATCGATCACCCCTGTGCCGCTGGGCGCGATGATCGTCAGTGCGTCGACCATCCGGTCGTTGGTGTCGAAGATCTGGCCCGCGGGGTTGGAGAACGTCGGGCCGACGAGGATCGGCGAGCCGCTTTTTACGATGTTGGCGCCGTATTCCGTCGCGGCGCGGATCTCCAACTGGTAAGCGCCGTTCAAAGTCTCCTGAGGCGCCGCGGGATTGGGATTCGACGGCACGGTGACGAAGGCGCTGTTCACCTGGGAATTGGTCACAACCTCGCCGCGCTCCGCAAAGCCGATGAGAATGTCATCGATGTAGAAGCCCTCAAAGTTGTTGTTCTGGAAGCGCTCCTCGCTCAGGGTATTGCCAAATTCGTCGCCGGGGAGATCGGGCGAGTTATCGCCCGCCAGATTCACCTTCATGGCGCCGGCGGTGCTGAAGTCGAAACGGAGCTGCAGGTTCTTCTGGCCGGCAAACTCTCCCAGATCAATGCGGGCTTGCCGCCATTCGTTGGAGCCGTCGGTCGTATCAAACAACTCCTGGACGCGCTGCCGCGGGTCGCGCGTGCCCGTGGAGTCGACGTTGGAGCTGGCACTGGCAAAGGCGGGAAGCTCGCCGCGCGGGACGTTAATGTCGCGATAGGCGTTGTTGGTGGCGACCATCGACCAGGTGTCGCCTCCGTCGGCCGAGACGAACACGCGCGCGGAGTCGCGCATGCCATTGGTGAGACGGCCTTGGGCCGGGTCGTTGCTCTGGTTCTCGGTGTTCAGGTAATAGTTGAAGTACAGCGTCGGCTTGTCGGTCGCGGCATAGCCCTCCAGGCTGAATGCATCGGTGACCAGGGTCCCTTTCGCGCCGCCGGGGAGGTTGTAATTATTGCCGCCGCTGGTGGCCGTCAGGTCGTTCTGCACGAAAGTGTCCAGAATGCCGTACTGGGCGGGCGTATAAGTGGGGCCTCCGGGGAGAACCGGAATCCCCTCGATGATAGGATCCTCGATGTCGTAAGTGTATTGCAGGTACGTGCGGGCCAGTTGCGGATCGCGCACCCAGTCTTCCAAGCCGAAGTAGAAGCTGAGGCCGCCTTGGGACTCGAAGTTCTCGCGCACATCGTCGACCTGCCCGTCCTTCTTCTCCGAGCCACTGATGCGCGTGGCGATGCTTGGGTCGCGGCTGTTGTCAAACGCCGCACTGGTGCCGTGTCCGGGGTTGTTTCGCCGCCTCTCGGTCGGGTGCCAGAGATTGAAGTCGACCGGCGCAAAGGCCAGGCCGGTGACCGGTCCGATCAGGCCGGCTTCGGTTTGCAGCGTCGGCTCCAGCACGCCGTCGCGGTTGACATCGAAGACGTTGATCTGCCGAGCCGTCGGGACACCAAAAAAGTCAGTAGCCGTAACCTCGATGGCCACCATGGTGCCGTCGATCGTCATGGCAAAGAACGTATCGGCCAAGTCGCCGAAAACGCCATCCTGATTGAAATCCATGTTCTGCGGGCCTGCCGTCAAGCCGGCGAACTGCATGCCGGGGAACGTGGCCAAGACGGTGGCCAGGCCGGCGCCGGGACCGGGACCAAAGAAGAACGGCTGAATGAGGACAAAGTGACCCTGGTCTGTCACGCCGTACAGGTTCTCAAAGGCAAAGTCATTGGTGGGATCGATGTCGATGCGCGATTGCAGGCCGGTGGTGATGCCGATATCTCCCGGCGAGGTCTCGAAGATCGGACCGATCACCGTAAAGCCTTGCATGGGGTTGTTGGCGTTGCCTTGCTCGTTGGCGATGGCCAGGTGGGACTGCGGCGTGAATCCGAATTGCTCTCTCACGGAGAGGAAGATGTTCTCGTACCGGGGCGCTCCTCCAAAAATGTACCGCGTCTTAATGACGGCCAGCGCGTCCACCTGGCTGGTGGGGAACACATTGTCCGGGATGCTGTCGTTGCCAAGCACCGTGGGCTGGCCGTTGGCGAGGTTGACTTCAAACACCCGGCCGGCGTTGTTCTGGACGTTCCCTACCGTGCGGCCGGACGCGTATCCGAACAACCGGCCGTCGCTGCGAAAATCGATGTCTTCCACCGGGTCCAGGAAGCCAAAATCATTAAAGTCTTGTTGATAGGTCGTTTCCAACTCGCCGGTGCCGGCGTTGACCGTAAACAGGTTGAAGCCGTCGTTCAGGTTCTGGCTTACAAACAGCGGCACGTCTTCCAGCGTGAAAGGCTTGACGTTGGCTTGCAGCGAGATCGGGGTGCGGATGTCGAACAAGGAGGTTGTGGGATCGATCTGCGTCGACGTCACCGGCCGTCCGAAGGCGTCCACTGCGGCAGTCTGGACGCCGGACCGGTAGCCGGAGTATCCGATGTGGTCCTCGGTGATTCGCTGAATCGAGCTGACCGGCTCGAGCTTGATCGTCTCGTTGGCCGCCGTCTGCGCAAACGTCATGTTCAACACGGCCGGCAGCGTGCCGTTGGAGCTCACCGCCACGAAGTAGGTCCGGCTCTGGGCCGCTACGGCCAGGCCGGGAACGGGCAAGAAGCCGGCCGGAAGCTGCTGGGGCCCGATGTATGCATCCAGCTTGCCGAATGACCCGCGCGACAAGTCGGCGGGTCCCGTCTCGGGCGTCAGTCCCGGCTGGTCGTCCGCCACGTCCGAGTCCCGCGAGACCAGGATCAACTGCCCTTGCGCGTTGAACACGGAGATGATCGTGTCCGGCCGGGCGATGCCGTCGGCGTAGTCGATGTCGAAGATCGTCGAAATGGTGCGCAGCCCGTTGTCCGGCTGGGTTGCATCGTAGTCCAGCGTGAACTCGTACCAATCCACGTCGGTGGCCGTTGCCAAGGAGCCGGCAAGGGAGAGGGAGCCCAGGTCGCTCTGCAGCAAGTTGCCGACGTTCAAAGCGCCCGCCAGGCCCTCGTTGTCGATGTCGCCGGGACGCTCCACGCTGTCGCCCACCAGGGGCGAATGGGCGGGCAGCCCCAAGATTTCGATGCCGTTGGTCGCGAAGCGGATGTCGCTGAAACGCACCGTGGAGCCGGGCACTTCATCGACCTCTTGCAGGCGAATCTGAACCTGGTAGTGGCCGCTGGTGTCTCCCAATCCCAACTCGTAAGGCGGCGGAGTGGGATTGCCCACCTCCACGGAGTTCTTGCTGTAAACCCGCACGAAATAAGTTTGCGTCTCGAACGACGCGCTGGGCAGCACCACGCGCATCCCGGCGTCCCGCGGATTGGTCGTGTACACGTCCTTGCCATCGAACACATCGCGCTGTAGGCGGCGAGCGATATTCGGGCCGACGAGAAGCGAGGGAAAGACCCCGCTCAGCAATTCCGCGCCGGAATCATCGCTGCGGGCGATCACGTCGCCATCGGCATCGACAAGCTCCACGACGGTGTCCAGAGAGTGGGTCGTGCGATCGATATCGATCCAGATCTCGGTCCCCGGCTCGGCTAGGAAGCTGTAGACGTCCACGTCGCCCGGGGTGTCAAAGGCAATGGTTCCCCGGAGCTCGAAGGCCAGGCGGCGATT
>JBGTDH010001061.1:0-3172 GCA_041748435.1 Pirellulales bacterium | reverse complement strand
CGTGGCGGTCGGCGTGAAGCGACACAATCGTCTTGTCGTCGGTGATGAGGAGATCAAGTTATGAAAGCGATCGCGTTGGAGGACATCTCGATCACGGTCGCCGAACTCGCCAAGATGGCGGGAAAGCACGCAGTCATCCTGACTCGCGGAGGAAAGCCAGTGGCGTCCGTCAAAGGACTTGACGGGTTGGATTGGGAATCCGTTGCGTTGGCGAATAATCCACGGTTTGTTGCGTTGATTGAGGAGTCTCGTCGAAGCTACCGGGAAGAAGGTGGAACGAGCCTGGCGGAGGTTCGGCAGCAACTGGGCCTTAAGCCCAAACCTGGCAAGACCCGACCGAAGCGCAAGCCGGCTTGAGATCATGAAGCAATCCGCCGGAACGTTGTTGTATCGCCATTCGGACGAGGCGCTGGAGGTGCTGTTGGTGCATCCTTCGGGCAGCTACAACCGTCACAAGCCGTGGGGCATCCCCAAGGGGGAGCCGGATGAGGGCGAGGAGCTGGAAGCCGCGGCCCGGCGGGAGACCTGGGAGGAGACCGGCTTGGTGGCGGGCGCATTGCATCCGTTGGGGGAGATTGTCTATCAGAAGAGCCGTAAGCGCATTCATTGCTTTGCCGGTCCCGCGCCGTGCGATTGTATGCCGGCGTGCGCTTGCTGGGAGATCGACGGGTCCGAGTTCCTGACGCTGGACGAAGCCCGTGGCCGCATTCATCCGGATCAGGCGCCATTTCTGGATCGATTGCTGGCATGGCTGGCGGAGCAGCACTAGAGTCTCCGGTTTCCTTTCTGCCTTTGCCTCAACTTGGGCTAGACCTCGCGCCGACGTTAAGGCGGATGCGCTGTTGCCGCGCGAGCATCTGTTCGTGCGCCTGCGCGGCGCTTCGATAGCAGGGCTTGCAAGCATGGATATCGCCACCGCGTTGGGCTTTCTGCTGGCCGTGGCCTTTATGGTCGCGGGCGTGCTCATGGGCAGCGGCTCCATGAGCGCCTTCGTCGATCCCGCCTCGATCTGCGTCACCGTGGGCGGGTCGCTGGCCACCGTGATGATGATGTTTCCCCTCCAGTCGTTCCTAGCGCTGCCGAGAATTGTGCGGCGGGCATTTGTGCATCAGCCTCCCGAAACAGAGCAGTTGGTGGAGCAGCTCGTGGGCCTGACCGAGCTGGCCCGCCGCGAAGGATTGCTCTCCTTGGAGCGGCGCTTCGCGGAGATGAACGATCCGTTCCTGGTGCTCGGCCTGCAAATGGCCGTCGACGGCACGCCGCCGGAGCGAATGGAAAACGTGCTGCGCGCCGAGATGGAGACTCGTCATCAGCGCAGCAAGCAAGAGAAAGCGGTAATCGATCAATTGGGGCGCATGGGTCCGGCGTTTGGCATGATCGGCACGCTGCTGGGGCTGATCCTGATGCTCGGCAATTTGAGCAACCCGGATGCCCTGGGGCCGGGCATGGCGGTGGCGCTCATCACCACGCTTTATGGCGCGCTGCTGGCCAACGTGATTTGCATTCCCATCAGTGAGAAGCTGGCTTACATCGCCCAGCAGGAACTGGCGGCGATGGAGGCCACGCTGCGCGGCGTGCTGAGCATTCGCGATGGGGATAGTCCCCGCAGCATGGAACTGCGGCTGAACGCCCACGGCCTGAAACGCGCCGCCTGAGAACCAAGGAAGGCAGCATGTCCGACCAGCAAGATCCGCCGCCGAGTGCTCCGGCCTGGACGGTAACCTTCGCCGACATGATGTCGCTCTTGCTGTGTTTCTTCGTGGTGCTGTTCTCGATGGGCCAGACCGAGCAACAAAAGTTCCGGGCCATGGCAGATTCGATGACGCAGCAGTTCGGCACGTCGGAGCCGCGATTGAAACTCTACCCCGAGAAGCATCCCACGCTCAAAGCGCGGGAGGATCGCTGGGGCCGGGAGGATGTCGATTTCGGTCAAGAGTTTCAGACGTCCGAAACCGAGCATCTGCGAAGTCTGCCGGAGCGGGAACGATTATGGATGAACCGTCCGGGCTCTACGCCCACGTTGGGCACGGTGCTTCTGTTCGAGGAGCAAGCCAGCACGCTCACGGAGGAGCACCAGCGGCGGCTGCACGAGGCCGCGCCGCTGCTTGCCGGCAAAGCCAACAGGATTGAGCTGCGTGGCCACGCCACCGGCCGGCCGCCGGAGCCAGGCGACACCTACCGAGATGATCTTGATTTGTCCTTCGCCCGGTGTTCCGCCGTGATGCAGCATCTGGTCGATCGCGAGGGCATCGAGCGTCATCGCATCCGCATCACCGTTGCGGGCAAGAACGAGCCTTTCTATACGGGCGCCGTACCCGAACTCGTTGTGCAAAACTCACGGGTCGAAGTATTCATGCTGGGCGAAATCAGCCAGGAAGCCGACTAACTCCGCACGTCCAAGCAAACAATCTCTTCGCTGTCGCGCAAGTAGAGCAAGCCGTTGGCCAGCGCGGGCGCTTGGCGCGTGGGGCCGAGGATGGTGGCGCGGCCGAGTTCCTCGAAGGCGCGCGGCGTGGCGCGCACAACGACCAGCTCGCCGTTCATGGTGGCAATGAACAACTTGCCGTCGGCGGCGATGAGGTTGCCCTTGCCGAAACGAGTTTGTTGCCACACGCGTTGACCGGTGGCTGCGTTGATGCACGTCAGATGGCTCACCGGCCCGGCGCCGCCGACGTTGTCGAAACCGTACAGGTGCCCCTCGAGCAGAATCGAAGTCTGCCACTCGTTGCGCAGCACGCTCTTGGGGCCGTGCGAGGCCCACGTCTCGGACACCTCGAAGTTGTCTCCCGCGGGCTTCACACTCAGCAGCGCGCTGCCGTGGTTCTCGCCGGACGAGACAAACACCTGTCCCTTGACCGCGAGGGGCGTAGCGATGTTGCAATCGAAATCGGTCACGTAGGGATAGCGCCACAGCACGGCGCCGGAAGAAGGGGTCACGCCAAGCACGGAGTTGCCCAGAAACGCCACGATCTGCCGCTGGCCGCCAACCTCTAACAGCGCGGGAGACGAATAACCGGTTGGATCGTTGCCTGCCTTCCATGCAATCTTGCCCGTCGCGGCGTCCAGCGCCACCACCGACGCTTGCGGAGCGCCGATCGTGACGACGACCTGTTCGCCTTCGACCAAGGGAGAGCAGGCGACGCCGTAATCGGCCGGTTTGCCGCCCAGTTGC
>JBGTDH010001060.1:0-3377 GCA_041748435.1 Pirellulales bacterium | reverse complement strand
CACGCCGGCCAGCCCGACCCCGACATGCTGCTGCCGCCGATCCGGGTTCGCCTGACCGCCGGGCTCGGCGGAGAATTGACGAGCATCCGCATGGGGGAGCGTGTGCTTCCCCATTTCGACGCCCTGCACGACGAGATCATTGGAATCGTAGGCACGCAATCCGGGCCGGGATCGCTGGCCGAGAGCGCCGAGGTGGAACTGGATGCAGATTTCGATCTGCAGTTCCAGCACGTGATTGGCGCCATCACGGCCGTCAGCGGTTATAAGGATCCCGACGGCCGGATCGTCAAACTGATCGAGAAGATCAAGTTCTCCCCGCCGCGCCCTCCCGGCGCGCCGTAGCGGCGGTAGAATGGCAGCCGCGCTCAATCGTTAACCAGAGCCAGCCATCCTACCCACCGCCGCTTGATTCATGGCCGATGAACCCGATCTGCAAACTGCCCTGCTGAAGCTCATTCTTGCCCCCGAGTATCGGGCCGCCAAGCCGCGCGCGTTGGCCAAGCAGTTGAATCTTCCGGAAGAGAGCTATCGTGACCTCAAGCGACTGATCAAGAGGCTCACCAAGCACGGCCAATTGGCTTTCGGGCCGAATCATCTGGTGTACCCGCCGGGTAAAGGAGCCGATCAGATCACCGGCGTGTTCCGCCGCATGCAAGCGGGCTTTGGCTTTGTGCGTCCCAGCGGCGCCCCGCCCGGACACGATCGCAAGCAGGATGTGTTCATTCCCGCCAAATGGGCCAAGGACGCCGCCTCGGGAGACACCGTGCTGGTGCGGCTGGGCAAGAAGCACGATCTCAACCGGCCGAATCCCGAAGGGGAAATCCTCCAGATCATCGAACGCGAGACGCACCAGTTCGTGGGCCTGTATCTGGAGCAAGAGGGTCTGGCCTATGTGCAGGTCGATGGCACGCTTTATCCGCAGCCGATCCTGGTGGGCGACCCCGGCGCCAAGAACGCGCAGCCGGGCGATAAGGTCGTGTTCGAGATGGTCCGCTTCCCGTCGCACGTTCACGATGGCGAGGGTGTCATCACCGAGGTCCTCGGTCCGCGCGGCACCTTGGGTGTCGATACGCTTTCGATCATTCGCGAGTACAACCTCCCGGATGCCTTTCCCACCGACGTGCTGGACGAAGCGCGGCGCGAGGCCGACGTGTTCGATGAATCGCTCGGCGGCCGGCAGGATTTCACGGCCGACACGGTCATCACCATCGATCCGGTCGATGCCCGCGACTTCGACGACGCGATCTCGCTCATCCGCCTGGAGAACGGCCACTGGCGTCTGGGCGTGCATATTGCCGATGTGGCGCACTTCGTGCGGCCGGGCACGGCGCTGGATCGCGAGGCCACGGCGCGCGGCACGAGCGTCTATCTCCCGGACCGCGTGCTGCCGATGATCCCGGAGATTATTTCCAACGCCCTGGCCAGCCTGCAGCCGGATCGCGTGCGGTACACCAAGACGGCGGTCATCGAGTTTACTCAGGAGGGAGTGCCCGTCGCGACCGATCTGCACAACTCGGCCATCCAGAGCAAGCGGCGGTTCACGTACGAGGAAGTCGACGACTTTCTCGATCATCGGGCCAAGTGGAAAAAAACGCTCACGCCCGAGGTGTTCGATCTGCTCGAGCGGATGCATGAGCTGGCCATGATTCTTCGCGAGCGCCGCAAGCGGCGCGGCTCGCTGGAGCTGCACATGGCCGAGGTGAAGATCGATCTCGATAAGGATGGCCGTGTGGTCGGCGCTCACAAGGCGGAGCAGACGGTGAGCCACCAGATCATCGAGGAATTTATGCTGGCCGCCAATGAGGCCGTGGCCCGCCGGCTCTCGGACCAGGAGTGGTTCTTCCTGCGGCGGGTGCATATGGCGCCCGATCCCAAGAAGCTCAAGCTGCTGACGCAGTTCGTGCGAGAGTTGGGACACCAGGTGGAAGACCTGGAGAGCCGCTTCGAACTGCAGAAGCTGCTCGATGCCGTGGTCTCCCGTCCCGAGCAGCACGCCGTGCATTACGCGGTGCTCCGCAGCCTGCAACGGGCTATCTACAGTCCGGTGGTGGAAGGCCACTACGCACTGGCCGCCAAGAACTACTGCCACTTCACGTCTCCCATTCGACGCTACCCCGATCTGACGATCCATCGTCTGGTCGATGCCCTGATCTCGGGCCGCTCTCCGTTGAACGATCCCGCGGAGCTGGCTCTGCAAGGCGAGCACTGCTCCGATCGTGAGCGGCGAGCGGAAGCTGCCGAGCGCGAGCTCACCAAGGTCAAGCTGCTGGAGCATCTGCGCGAGAAGATCGGCCAGGAAATGGATGCCGTGATCACCGGCGTGGAAGACTTCGGCCTGTTCGCGCAAGGCATCGACTTGCCGGCCGAGGGTTTCATTCACGTCAGCTCGCTGGCGGACGATTACTACCGCTTCGAGCGCGCCAGCCACAGCCTCACGGGCCACCGCGCCGGCAATCGCTTCCGCCTGGGCGATGTCATTCGCGTGAGCGTGGCCCGCGTCGATATCGATCGCCGCGAGATGGATTTCCGCCTCGTCGCGCGCAAGAAACGGGCCGAAGCCCCGGGCAGAATTAAGCTCGGCAAGCGCCCTCCGAAAGCGAAGAAAACCGGCCCGCCCGCTAGCCCCAAGAAGCCCACCAAGAAGCGCGGCAAGGGGCGGTAACTCATGGTTCGCCTTCCGCGGGCGCTCCTGCTCTTGGTGTTGCTCACCATCGTTCTGCGTGTTCCGGGCATTCATCGGCCGCTGGTGGGCAACTTTGCCACAAAGAACGTGGTGTATGCCATGATCGCCCGCAATTGGGTCGCGGGACGGGCAACTGCGTGGTATCCAACGCTCGACGTGGCCACCCGTAGGATCGGCGTCTCGCCGGTGCGCGAGAATGTCCCCCGCGCGCCGCAGCGCTCCCTGCACATGCTGGAGTTCCCCCTCGCCGCGTATCTCGCGGGCCAATGCTGGTCTTTGGCGGGCGGATCGCTCGACGCCTGGGGCCGCCTGATCTCCCTTCTTTTCAGCGTGCTCTCGACGGGCCTGCTGTACAGTTTGGCGCGGCGCAAGCATGGCGAGACGGTGGCCACCGTCGCTGGGTTGGCATTCGCTCTGTCGCCCATCAGCATCATCTACGGCCAGAGCTTCATGCTCGAGGCATCGCTAGCGTGCTCTCTAATCGCCGCCATGTGGGCGGCCGATCATTGGTCCCACGGCGGCAGTGGAGCCTGGCTGGCATTGGCAGGCCTGAGCCTCATGTTGCTGCTGCTCACGAAGATCTACATGCTCGTCGCACTGCTTCCGCTAGTATGTCTGATCGCCACCGGCGGCCGAACGCGAGCGATCAAGGCGGCCGCATGGGGTGCCTTGGTGATCGCGACTATCCCGGGCT
>JBGTDH010001059.1:0-18166 GCA_041748435.1 Pirellulales bacterium | reverse complement strand
GTCGTGTCCAGCAAGCCACGCTCTTCCAGATCGATCAGCAACTCGGGCAGCGCCTGATCAACCGGCGGCATGCGCGAGTTCTTCAGCGAGGTAAAATTGTTCTGATGCGTATCCCAGCCACCGTCGGTCACGGTGACAAATCGCACGCCCGACTCGATCAAGCGGCGAGCCAGCAAGCAACTCTGGCCGAACTTGTGGCGGCCGTAGCGATCCCGTTGGCGCGGGTCTTCGTGCTCGATCTCAAAGGCCCGCTTGGTGGAGCGGGAGGTGATCATATTGAGCGCGGCCTGATAATGCTCGTCCAAAGCGTCGTAGGCGGCAGGCTGCAGCTCCGACTTGCGCTGCAACGCATCGATCTGCGCCAACATGCCGCGGCGACGCTCCAGGCGGGGTGTCTCTACGCCGGGAGGCGGCGAGATATCCCGCACGGCGAACTGCCCCGCGCTGGGATCGTCCAGCAATTCGAACGGATTGTGCTCCATGCCCAGGAAGCCGGAAGTGCCGCCGCCGAAGCGCCGGTCAACTTCGCCCCCGAGTTGAATGAACGGCGGCAGCTCGCTCTTGAAGCCCAGATGATGACTGACCACCGCGCCATACGTCGGATACGTGAGCGACGGGTTGAACTTGCGCCCCGACATCACCCATTGATCGGCCGTGCCGTGGCTGCCGTTGGCCGGGTTCCAACTGCGCAGCAATGCGTAACGTCCCAACTCCTGCGCCATCCGCGGCACCACTTCCGCAAACTTCACACCGGGCACGGGCGTATCGATCACACTAAACTCGCCGCGCACGCTCACCGGCGCGTCCGGCTTGGGATCAAACGTGTCGTGATGGCTCGTGCCGCCGCGGGTCCAGATGAGAATGCAGTTGATGTCCGACTTGCCGCGCTTGCCCGCACTGCTGGTAGCGGCCCGTGCGCTTTGCGCCGCCAGCAACTGCGGCAGGGCCAGCCCCAAGCCCGTCAACGCGCCGATCTGCAAGAAATTGCGTCGGCTAACGCCCTCACATTCTCGATCCCAACGAGGCAGGAGGCTGAGCATGACAGTACCTTTCGGCTCGATTCAGGCGGGAACACTGCAGGTAGGACTTGCACTATACACGATTCCGCAAACGAATCAACCTTTTGTTATCGGTCGCGCGCTCGGCCCGGCCGAAGCAAACCTCCAGCGCCGGAAGCGATACTCTTGACCGCCCGAGCGATCAGGCGTAGGGTTAAGTACCCATGCTAGCGATGGGGCTTCCTTTCTTTTGCCCGTCTTTACCGCGAGAGATTGTTATGAGCCACGCCGAGAATCCCTATCGTTCGCCCGCCGCTTGGGGAGACATTGCTGCGCAGGCCGATGTCGATGAGCGCGTGGCGTTTATTCGCAAGACGTACGCACATTTGGGAGGCGCGGTGTTTGCCTTTGTGGCCATCACCGGGGCGCTGCTTAACTCGCCGGCCGCCGAAGGGCTCATGGGCTTATTGGGCACCAGTCAATATAGCTGGCTGATTGTACTGGGCGCCTTTATGGGCGTGAGCTACCTCGCCAATTACTGGGCTCAATCGTCCACCTCCGTGGGCATGCAGTACGCGGGACTGGCCTTGTAAGTGGTGGCGGAGTCGATCATCTTCACGCCGCTGTTGTACATCGCCAGCCGCTTCGGCGGCGCGGACGTGATTCCGATCTCCGGGATCATCACCCTGGTGCTGTTCACCGGTTTGACCTTGATCGTGTTCCTTACGCGGGCCGATTTCTCGTTCCTTCGTGTTGGTCTGTGTATCGCCGGCTTTGCCGCCATGGGCTTCGTCATCTGCAGCATCATCTTCGGGTTCAGCCTGGGGCTGGTTTTCTCGGCCGCCATGATTGTCTTCGCCTGCGGCTGGATCCTTTACGACACCTCGAACGTGTTGCATCACTACCGCATCGGCCAGCACGTAGCTGCTTCGCTGGCGCTGTTCGCCTCCGTCGCCCTCTTGTTCTGGTACGTCATTCGGCTGGTGATGGCCCTCAGCTCGCGCGACTAATAGTCAGGGTCACAGCGTTGTGGTGGGTAGTCCATAGGGACGGTCCTATGGCAGCCCAGGCCAACGGCCTGGGAAACCGGAACCTCCACGCCGATTTAGCCCCAACGGGTCTCTGACTGTCGTAGAGTGATTGACGGTAGCGGTTGGTCGTATCAACACGCATGATACACCGTTTAGATCCGCCTCGCGTCCGCAAGCCATTGGTAGGGTGCCCGTTGCGTCTTCCAGCTCGGCTGTAACTCTGGTCGTATCACGTCTGTGTCGACATCCCAGGTTCCAGACATGCCTTTGGGACTATGGGCTTGGCAGTAGAGGTGGCACTTCACGAGTGTGCTTCTCCCGGTCTGTTCACGAAAACCCCGGTGGGCAATCGGAGAGCCTCAATAAGCTCGACACGTTCCGCCAATAAATTGTCGGCCTCGGCGAATCGGTTGACCGCCCGGTAGGCCTGCTCAAGTCCGGCCAGCATGAAGGCGGCAGCGGCCCTCGAATAGACGTTGTCTGCGTGTGCGAGCGCAATCACATGTTTGCTCTCGCCCACGGCCATTTCCCATGCGGTGATCGCCCGCTCTTGGTTTCCCATCGCGACTTGCCAGCTCGCATTGATCGACCATGCGTACGCTCGATCAGCATGCGCTCCCGCCATGAACTGAGAGGAATACGGCGTCAGCAGCGCCAGGGCTCGATCCAGGTCCAGCTTCGCGTTCTCGAAGTCTGCCCCGAGCAGCAAGCATTCCGCTCGCAGAATTAAGGTCTTGGCTCGAATATGATCGAAGAGCGTTTCCTCCGGTAGGAGCGACAGCGTCTTGTGGATAGCTAACATGGCACATTCACAATCAGCCATGTCCAAGTGACATCGGGTTTGGCCTTGAAGGGCGAATGCCTTCAGGATATCGAGCTCGGCCTCATTTGCCGCGGTAAGCGCCGCCCGAGCCTCCTCAAGTGCTTCGTGATCACGATTCAGCAAGCGAAACAACCGGCATCTATCCATATGCGTCGAGCTGAGCCGCATGGGCCCAACGTGAGGGATCTCCAGGATCTGGCGGTAGGCACATTCGGCTTCTTGCCACTCGGCATTCTCCAGACACAGCGTGGCCTTCACTGCGAGGTCATGATCGGGGGTGGGATTCTGTTCGCAATGTTCCTCGGCTAGTGTGAACATCTCCATGACTAGAGCGTCGACTGGTTCCGACTGCTGTTCAACGAGGGCATCGTGGTAGCGAACCATTAATGCGCCGAACTCCGCGTCGGAATCGGTGGGCCCTTGCTCGCCAAAAGGAAACATATTCGACTCTTGTTAGTGATAGTGATAATACGTGCCTACCCACATGGTAACGCGGTCGATGGAGGCATTCGAGGCAGAATCGGCGATTGCCTGGCATTCCGTTTGGCGGCGGCCTCTGCCCGCGGTAAGATTGGCGCGCTCTAAGCAGCCAACTTTCCCGCAGGAGACGCACCGATGGCGGATACTCCCAGTCGTCGACAGTTCATGGAGCGCGTTTCGGCGGGAGTAGCAGCCGCGACCGCGCTCTCGATGGCCCAGGCGTCGCAAGCGAAAGGCGCTAATGACAAACTCGTCGTGGGACTCATCGGCTGCGGCGGACGCGGCATGCACGATGCCAAATTGTTCGCCAACACGGCCAATGTGGAGGTGGCCTACGTCTGCGATGTCGACGAAGGCCGGCGGCACGCGGCCGCCAAATCGTTGAACATCGACTCCGGCCGCGCCGTGACCGACATGCGGCGGATCCTGGACGATAGATCTGTCGATATCGCCCTGGTCACCACGCCCGATCATTGGCATTCGCCCGCTTCCATCCTGGCGTGCAATGCGGGCAAGCACGTGTACGTGGAAAAGCCCGTCTCGCACAACCTGCGTGAAGGCCGGCTGCTGGTCGAGTCCTCGCAGCGCAACAAGACGCTGGTGCAGCACGGTACACAGTGCCGCAGCACGCCCATGATGATCGAAGCCGTGAAGCTGCTGCGCGAAGGAGTGATCGGCAACGTGATGGTGGCCAAATGCTGGAACATTCAGAAACGCAACTCGATCGGCCGCGGCCAGGATATTGAGCCCCCCTCGGGCTTCGACTACGACTCCTGGATCGGACCCGCCACGATGATTCCTTATCGCACCAACCGCGTGCATACGCGCTGGACCATGTGGCATCACTTCGGCGTGGGCGAGATCGGCAACGACGGCGTGCATGATATCGACTACACCCGTTGGGGCCTGGGAGTGGAGACGCATCCCGCACGCATCTCAGCCAACGGCGGCAAGTTCGCCTTCGACGATGATCAGGAGTTTCCCGACACGCAGCAAGTGACTTACGAGTATCCGGGGGATGGCACGTTCGGCCAGCGACGCCTGCTGATCTACGAGCAGCGGCTGTGGTCGACCAATTATCCCCACAACGTCGATAGCGGCGCCGAGTTTTATGGCGACAAGGGGCAAATGTTCCTCAGCCGGCGCGGGAAGCTGGAGGTGCTCTCCGAGCGGAACAAGCCGCTGGCGGTTGAGATCAAGCCTGGCCCGCAGGACGACGCGGCCCACGTGCAGAACCTGTGCGATGCCATCCGGGGCGGCGCGCGGCTCAACGCCGATGCACTCACGGCTCATCACACCACGTCGCTCTGCCACCTGGGAAACATTGCCACGCGGGTCGCTCGCTCCCTGGTGTTCGATCCCAAGACGGAGCAACTCGCCGGCGATGCGCAGGCCGCCGCGTTTCTACGGAGAGAGTATCGCGACCACTGGGGCACGCCGCGGGGCGCCTAGTCCCGGGTGAAAGGCTAATCGATGAGCGAACAGCGCAAGATGGTGACGGCTGCACCCGAGAACAGCGAAACTCCGCTGGACAAGGTCCGCTCGTGGGTCACGCCCGGCCGGCTCTTTTTCGTTCGCAACCACTTCCCCGTGCCGGAAATCGACCTCGACAGCTGGCGGCTGCAGGTGGACGGTTGCGTCTTGCATCCGCGCTCCTGGTCGTGGGAAGAATTGTCCGCCATGCCGACACACAGCGTCTTCGCCACCGTCGAGTGTGCGGGCAATGGCCGCTCATTCCTGGAGCCGCGCGCGGCCGGGGTGCAATGGGGAGCGGGGGCTATTGGCCACGCCGAGTGGACCGGAATCCCGCTCAACAAGCTGCTCCAGGAAGCGGGCCTGCGGAGCGATGCATTGGAAGTGTTGTGCGAAGGCGCCGATTGCGGCAGCGAGCCCGATCATCCGGAGCCCATGCACTTTGCCCGCAGCTTGCCGCTGGCCAAGGCGCTGAATGCCGATACTCTGCTAGTAACGCATCTCAACGGCGAGCCCTTGGAGCCTGTGCATGGCTTTCCGTTGCGTTTGTTTGTTCCCGGATGGTACGGCGTGGCCAGCGTGAAATGGGTGCGGCGGATCGAGGTGCTGGCATCTCCATTCCGCGGCTATTTTCAGACTCACAAGTACACGGTGCTGCGGAAGGCTGCCCACGGGGTGGAGAAACAGACGGTCGGCCCAATGGCGGTGAAATCGGAAATCATCCGTCCGCAGGAAGGCAGCGTCCTGGGATCAGGCGCCCATCGAATCTTTGGCGTGGCCTGGGCCGGTGAAGAGACCGTTTCCCATGTCACCGTCAGCACCGATAACGGCGCTACGTGGAGCGAGGCAAATTTGCTCGGCCCGCACGCGGCGTACTCTTGGACGTTGTGGGAGTACCCGTGGGAAGTAGCTCTGGCGGGCACCTACACGCTTCTGGCACGAGCGCGTTCGGTTAGCGGTTGCATGCAGCCGCTCGCGCACGACGAACTTAACGGGGGCTATCTGATCCATCATGCGCGGCCGTTGAGGGTGGACATTGTGGCCCGGCCCGCCCGTGCGACGGAGCAAACTTTTGGAGCGGATTCGCTGGTTTACGACATGAATGCCTTTGCCGAAGAAAACACCCGGCGGCCCCTGGATGTCACGATGGACTTCGTCGCCGGGGGTGGGATCTGATTAAGTCGTGCGAAACTGGTCGCGACTCGGTCGCACGGGTGGCCAAGAAAGCAGGCCGCTGCGGGGCGATCGGCTTCCGGGGGCGGATTGGCAGCGATACACCGACGATGGCACACCTTATGCATACCGGGTTCGTGTAAATCAGGCCCCGCTGGGTTAGGCTATCCTAACTGGCCGGGCAGTAGCATCACGATTCTCGAAAGGAGTGTCTTATCATGTCGCAGGCCACAGACCATATGTCTCCTAACGCGGCCGATACCAGCCGCCGCCACACGGAAGATCTCAAGAACAAAGCTTCCGAAGTGAAACAGAACTTGCAGGACATGGGTTCGCAGGCTCGCGTAGTTGCCAATGAGCAGATGCAGAGCCTGAAGCAGACTGCAGGCCAATGCATGGAGCAAGGCCGCGAGCAGTTGGAATCGCTGAAGAGCACGGCCGCCGACTATATCGAGCAAGGCCGGTATCGCGCTCTGGAAGCGGAGCGCAGCATCGAGAGCCAGATTCGCTCGCAGCCGATGCGTGCCGTGCTGATCGCCGCCGGCGTCGGCTTGGTGGCTGGCATCCTGTTGTCGCGCCGCTAGGTCGTCTGCCCTTCGCGATTGTTCATGCCCTGCTCTCTAACGTGTTGAGGTAGTCAATGGTTGCCCCTCAAGCTCAACCGAATGGACGCAGTGCATGGCAGGAGGGGGCGGCGACCAGTCGCATCCCGCGAGAACAGCATCAGCCCGCTCAACCGCCGCCGGGTCCCCATCCGCTCGAGCCACTCCTGGCCAGCGTGATGGAATTTCGGAAGCAGTTAGAGCAGTACGTGCAGGTCAACGCCGATCGTCTGCGCAGCTCGGTGCGTCGCGTCATGGTGCAGGCCGCCTTCGGTAGCTTGGCTCTCGTGATTGGCGCCACCGTGCTGATCTCCGCCACGGTTCTCGCGCTCCAAGGAGCAGCGGGAGCCGTGGCTGCGGCATTGGACGGACGCCTCTGGGCGGGACAACTTATCATCGGGGCAGGTCTGCTGCTGATTGTCGCCCTCGGCGCATGGTGGGGTTCACGAAAACTTACGGAATCTTCTCGAATCAGGACCATCGAAAAGTATGAACGACAACCTCTCCGCCGCCCCGCCGTACAACCGACTGACGAACGTTCCGCGAGATCTGTCTGAAGACGAGTATCTGCGGCTTCAAACAGAGCAAGCGCAAGCCTCGCTCTCGGAATCGCTGGAGACCTTGAAGAAGAGTCTCGGCAACGCCGCCGACTTGCAGCTCTGGGCGCAGCATCATCCCTGGCTTACGGTGGGTGTGGCGGCTGCCGCGGGTTTCGCGGCGGCAAACGTGATTTTTGCCCGACCCGCGCCTGCCCCGGCAAATCAACCGTATGCTGCTCCACCGAAGAATCCCGGCATGTTGGGTTCGATGCTCACCCCGGTCTTCGATCTGATGAAAGTCGCGCTGCAAAGCTCGCTTGCAGGCGCGATGGCCGGCGCCACTCAGGCGAAGACCGCGGAGACGACTGACTCCGCTCCGCTCGACAACGTCACCGTGCCGCCGCCCATGCCGGAGATTTAGGTTCTCACGGGCGTTCGATGCCGAAGGGCAGCGTAAGTTGCGGATCGGCCTCCATCTCGGGGTTCAGCTCTTTGAACAGCAGGCTGGGCTGGATGTCGTGATTATGCTGGTACTTGTTGCTGGCGTATTCCGTTACGGCGCCGCGGATCTCATGATAGAAGATCTGGCAGATCGGCACGCCCGGATAAATGCGCACCGCTTGCACGGCAAACATCTCCAGCGTCCAGTAGCCGCAGAAGCCCACATCGCCGAATCCGGCCGTTACGTGGACAAACAACCCCAAGCGTCCGATTGACGAGCGTCCCTCGATCATGGGCACCAGGTTGTGCGTCTCCGTCCGCTCGATGGTGCGGCCCAGATAAAGTTGATTCGGATTGAGCATCAGGCCTTCCGGCGGAATGCTGATGCGGCGAATGCGACTGGGACGCCGCATGTCCAGCACCAGCTCCTCGTAGGTCATTAGCTCATGATGCAGCGTGAGGTTGTAGCTGTTGGGGTTGAGGTTGGCCTCGCAGTAGGGATCGATGACGAGGTCCCCACCCAGGCGTGCGCGAATTTCGTGGCCCGACAAGATCATGGAAGTCGCTCGTGTTGTGAGGACGCTTACAACGCCTGCTCCACGCCAATTCGCGGACACCATTTCAACAGCACGCACTTATCGCACTTGGGCTTGCGAGCCCCACACACCCGCCGGCCATGATGGATCAGGCGATGGCTGAAGTTGATCCATTCCGGCTGCGGCAACAGCGCCATCAGATCTTGCTCGATCTTCACCGGGTCGTCGAGACGCGTGAGGCCCAGACGCTGGCTAAGGCGTCGCACGTGCGTATCGACCACGACGCCGGAAGGTATCTCGAATGCCGTCCCCAGCACCACGTTGGCCGTCTTGCGCCCCACGCCGGGAAGCTTAACCAGCGCGTCCAGATTCTGCGGGACCTCGCCCGCATGCTCGTCGACCAGTTGCCGGCAGCAGGCGCGGATGTTCTTGGCCTTGCTGCGGAAGAACCCGGTGCTTTGGACCGCTTGTTCGAGCTTCTCTTGCGGCGCGGCGGCGTAATCGGCCGCACTGCGATACCGGCGGAACAGGTCCTTGGTCACCACGTTCACCCTTTGGTCTGTACATTGCGCCGAGAGAATGGTGGCGATCAGCAACTCCAGCGGGTTGGCATGCACCAATGCACATTCGGCATCTGCGTACTCGGCCGCCAGGGCTTTGGCGATCCTGGTGGCGCGGCGTTTATCTTCGCGAAGGGCGACCATCCGTGCTGGAGCCATTGAGGAAAAGTCGCGGGAAACGCACCCGGGAAACTGTCCGCTCGATTCTCCGGGCGAGCATACAGCATGTCAAGCCGCCGAAGAACCGGCATTTCTAATTGCCAGAGACCCCGGGATGAGATAACCTCGATATTCCTGCCGTTTCCCCCCGTCCTGGCTCTTTGTGTCATGAAATCTCTCCTCGCGCTCCTTCTGGCTTGCGGCTTAGCGGCTTCGATCACTCAGGCCGCCGATCCCGCACCGCCCGAATACAACCGCGATGTCCGGCCAATCCTCTCCGAATACTGCTTCGCCTGCCACGGGCCGGACAGCGCGGCCCGCAAGGCAGACCTGCGGCTCGATCAGCGCGAGGCGGCCATTGGCATGGGCGCGATCGATCCCGGCAAGCCGGACTCCAGCGAATTGCTGCGTCGCGTCCATAGCGAAGATGCCGACGAGCGGATGCCCCCGCCCGCGACCAAGAAGCGACTCTCCGCCGCGCAGAAGAACACATTGCAACGCTGGATCGCCGCGGGCGCCGAGTATCAGCCGCATTGGTCGTTTCTGCCGCAGCAGAAGTCCGAGCCGCCCAAGGTTAAGGACGAAGCCTGGATTCGCTCGCCGCTGGATCGGTTCGTACTTTCCAAGCTGGAATCCGCGGGATTGAAGCCGGCGCCCGAGGCCGATCGCCGCACGTTGGCCCGCCGCGTGAGTCTCGATCTGACGGGCTTGCCCCCCGACCCGCGCGATGTGGAGGCGTTCGTGAGCGACACTGCGCCCGATGCCTATGAAAAGCTGGTCGATAAGTTCCTGGCCAGCCGGCATTGGGGGGAGCATCGCGGCCGCTACTGGTTGGACGCCGCACGTTATGCCGATACGCATGGCATTCATTTCGACAACTTCCGCGAGATGTGGGCTTACCGCGATTGGGTTATCGGCGCTTTCAACCGCAACGTGCCGTTCGACCGGTTCACTATCGAACAGCTTGCCGGCGATTTGCTCCCTGATCGCACGTTGGAGCAGCAGGTGGCCTCGGGCTTCAACCGCTGCAACATCACCACCAACGAAGGCGGGATTATCGACGAGGAGTATCTGGTTCTCTACACGCGCGACCGCACGGAGACGACCTCCGCCGTATGGATGGGCCTCACCGCCGGATGCGCGGTCTGCCACGACCACAAGTTCGATCCCCTCTCGCAGCGCGAGTTCTACGAGATGGCGGCCTTCTTCAACAACACCACGCAGGCGGCCAAAGATGGCAATATCAAGGACACGCCGCCGATCCTGTTTGTCCCACGGCCGGAAGACCGCCCCCAATGGGACGACGTGCAACGGCAGATGGCCGCACTTAAGCAAGGCATCGAAGGCCGCAAGCAAGCCGCCCGCCCCGAGTTCGATTCGTGGCTGGCGCAGGCGACCGTCGAACAAGTCGCTTCGCAGATACCCAGCGATGGCTTGCGGCTGCACGTGCCATTGAACGAGGGCAAGGGCAAGACCGTGAGCGCGATTGTCGATGGCGACGCGCGCGAGCTCACCGCCGAAACCGGCCTCGCCTGGCAGGACGGCAAGCGGGGCAACAAGGTCTTCAGCATCAAAGCGGGCGACACACTGGAGATTCCCGAAGCGGGTGATTTCGAGGGCGACCAGGCCTTCACCTTTAGCTCCTGGGTGCGTATCCCGCGCCGCAATCTGACCGGCGCGATTCTGGCTCGCATGGATAACAAGCAGGGTTATCGCGGCTGGGATATCTGGGTGGAAGGCGATCGCATTGGCACGCACATCGTCAACACCTGGAGCACCGATGCCCTCAAAGTTGTCGCCAAGCCACAGCTCAAGATCGACCAGTGGTATTACGTCTCCGTCGTCTACGATGGCTCGCGTAAAGCCTCCGGCGTGAAGATTTTCTTCGACGGCTTGCCGCAGGCGGTGGATGTGGCGAACGACAATCTCCAAAGCACCATCCGCACCACGGCGCCGCTGAAGATCGGTCAGCGAGATTCCGGCGAACGGCTCGCGGCGCTGCTGCTGGAGAACCTGCGGCTCTACGATCGCGCGCTCTCGCCGGCCGAGGTGGAGCATCTGGCCAGAGCCGATCGCCTGATCGAACTGCTCGGCAAGAACGCTGATGCCCGCAATGATGCGGAGCGCAACGAGCTGTTCGATGGATGGCTGGCCCGCTTCGATGAACCCAGCCAGAAGCTGAAGGCAGATCTGGCGGCACGGCTGCAGGACGAAGCCCGCCTGCGGGCCAGCGGCACCATTGCCCACGTGATGCAGGAGCGCGGCGCGGTGGCGATGGCCCACATTCTGCACCGCGGCGAATACGACAAACGCCGCGACGAGGTGAAGGCCCGCACGCCGGCCATGCTGCCGCCGTTGCCGGAAGGTTTGCCGCACAATCGGCTTGGCTTTGCGCAATGGTTGTTGCGGCCCGAGCATCCGCTCACCGCGCGGGTCACGGTGAACCGCTTCTGGCAAGAGCTGTTCGGCACCGGACTGGTGCGCACTTCGGGCGATTTCGGCGTCAGCGGAGAGCTGCCTTCGCATCCCGAACTGCTCGATTGGCTGGCCATTCACTTCCGCGAGAGTGGCTGGGACATCAAACAGTTCTTCAAGCTGATCGTCCTGAGCAACACGTATCGGCAATCGGCCGTGGTCACGCCCGTTAAGCTGGAGAACGACCCGCAGAACCGGCTGCTCTCGCGCGGCCCGCGCTTTCGCATGGATGCCGAGATGGTACGCGATTACGCCCTGTCCTCGAGCGGCCTGCTGGTGGGCAAACTTGGCGGACCCAGCGTGAAGCCGTATCAGCCACCGGGCGTGTGGGAAGCGGTGGCCATGATCGGCAGCAACACCCGCGACTACAAGGCCGACCAGGGCGACAACCTGTACCGCCGCAGCCTGTACACGTTCTGGAAGCGGGCCGCTCCGCCGGCCTTGATGGATATCTTCAACGCCCCTAACCGCGAGACGTGCGCCGTGCGCCGCGAGCGCACCAACACGCCGCTGCAGGCCTTGGCCACGCTGAACGATCCCACCTTTGTGGAAGCCGCGCGGCGTTTGGCCGAAAATGCGTTATTGCACGGCGGTGATGCAGGCAGCAGCCGGATCGATTACCTCGCCCAGCGGTTATTGGCGCGCTCCTTCCGCGACGACGAACTACCGGTCGTTCAGGCGAGCCTGAAGCACTTATCCGACTATTATGAAGCGCATGCGGAAGATGCTCGGAAGCTGATCAGCGTGGGCGAATCCAAGGCGGATGCTTCCTTGAACCCCTCGACGCTGGCCGCTTGGACGATGCTGGCAAATGAGTTAATGAATCTGGATGAAGTGCTGAGTAAATAAATCCCTCGACCCTGACGAAAACACGGGGGTGTCCTATGATGGGGTTGGAGGATCGACCTGATGCGGATTGTGCTGGCGAGTCCCCGCGGGTTTTGTGCGGGCGTGGAAATGGCGATCGAGGCGCTGGACTTGGCGCTGCGGCTCTACGGGCCGCCGATCTACGTCTATCACGAGATCGTGCATAATCTGCACGTCGTCCAGCGGTTCCGTGGGCAGGGCGCCCTGTTTGTGAACCACCTGGAGGAAGTGCCGCACGGCGCGCGGCTCATGTACTCTGCGCATGGCGTTTCGCCGGAGATTCGCCGCTTGGCCGGGGAGCGAGATCTGAAGACGTTCGATGCCACGTGTCCGCTGGTGACCAAGGTGCATCTGGAAGCGATCCGCTACGCCAAGCAGGGTTACACGATCGTGCTGATCGGCCACGAAGGGCACGACGAGGTAATCGGCACGATGGGGGAGGCGCCGCAAGCGATGCTGCTGGTCCAATCGCCGGAGGATGTCGATCGACTGGTCGTGGCGGACCCACGGCGGCTGGCGTATCTCACGCAGACCACGCTTTCGGTCGACGATGCCAACCGCATTATCCGCAGGCTGCGCGAGCGGTTTCCGGAGATCGCCAATCCGCCCAAGGAAGACATCTGCTATGCCACGCAGAACCGGCAGGAAGCGGTGAAGCTGCTTTCCATGGACGCCGACGTGGTGCTGGTGGTGGGCAGTCAAAACAGCTCCAACAGCCAGCGACTGGCGGATCTCGCCGGCGAGGGAGGCCGGAGGGCGTACTTGATTGACAACGCCTCGCAGATCGATCCGGCCTGGTTCACTGGGGCCGAGACCGTGCTGATCACCGCCGGCGCCAGCGCCCCGGAGATCATGGTGCAAGACTGCATCGAGCACCTCCAGAAGCGTTACGACGCCACGCTCGACCAGCGGACCGTTCGCCAGGAAGACGTGCATTTCCCGCTCCCGCGCGAGCTGCGCTTGGCGCAGACCGCCGCGGCAGAATAGTGGCCGCTCGGGGACTCGAACCCCGACGCCTTTCGGCACAAGATCCTAAGTCTTGCGTGTCTGCCAATTTCACCAAGCGGCCTGGGCGGATACAAATAGTGTGCGTCAAACAAGCGGAGCGGTCAACGGCCCGCGCCACGAGAGGAAAGCACACGCATGAAGATCTACGGACTCGGGCGGCAGGATTCGTTGCGGGCGCTGGTGGAGTTGGCAGAACGCCAGTATCTGGGTTCGCAGGCGCCGCCGGGGCGGATGGTTCTGCAAGCGGGCGAGTTCGAGGTTGTCGGCACGCGGTTGCGCGCGGAGGGGCCCTGGGATCAGTGGTTGCTGCGGTTGCCAAAGACCGAATTGGTGCATGATGCCACGCTGCACATCCAACGGCAGTATCCGGAACTCTGTTCCTTGGAGGAAGCGGACGAGCGATGGGAGGTTGCCTTTCTTCAGCCGCCGGAGAATGTTGCCGCGGATGTGTGGGAGCCGATGGAGAAGCTCTATGGCGTTCTCAATTGGCCCGAGGTGTGGCGCGTGGCCGGCGAGGATGCTCCGCGCGAGCGATTGAGCGCGGAGCGGCTGTTTCGCGCCATGCGGAAGCGTCATGCCAGCGATGTCCATCTTTATCCCGGGTCGAAACCGGTGTTCCGCGTGAACAACCGCACGCGACCGGCCGAGGAGTTGCCCGTCGTGTCGCAGCGGCAGATCGAGGAGTTCGTGCGTGAGCTGGCGCCGGATGCCGCCTGGAGCGAGTTTCAAGCGACGCAGCAGACCAGCTTCAGCTACCGCCAGATCGGTCTGGCTTACGCGCGGGTCTCCGCATTCATCAAGGCCGGCGTGCCGCATTGCACCCTGCGGTACCTGTCCGAGCAGATTCCCACGTTCGAGGAGCTGCACATTCCGCGGCCGATTATGGAGCGGCTGGCGAGCGTGCATGAGGGGCTGGTGCTGGTGAGCGGCATGACGGGCAGCGGCAAGTCGACCACCGTGGCGTCGCTGATCGATTGGATCAACACCAACCGCGCGGTGCATATCATCACGATCGAGGCCCCAGTGGAATTTGTACACCACAACAAGAAGGCGATCGTCTCGCAGCGCAACGTGGGAACCGACACGCCCACCGCAATCAAGGCCGTGCAAGGCGCCGTGCGGCACGATCCGGACGTGATCTTGATCGGCGAGATGCGGGATCCGGACACCATTCGCGCAGCCATCGATGCAGCCGGCACGGGCCACCTGGTGATCAGCACGTTCCACGCCAACACCGCCTCCGAAGTACCCAACCGGATTGTGAGTTTCTTTCATCCGGCGGAGCGCGATCTTGTGCGGCTGCAAATGCGGGACTGCCTGCGCTGCGTGATCGGCCAGCGTCTAGTGCCGCGCAAGGCCGGCGGCCGCGTGCCCGCGCTGGAGTTTCTGTTCAGAGACACCGTGCAGATCGAAGACTGCCTGCTCTCGGGCAATTCAGCGGCACTGCGAGTTGCCATGCAGCAATCGTTCTCCGAATCTTCCATCTTCGAACAGAGCCTGCTGAGTCTGGTGAAGCAAGGCCTTGTGGCCGAGGAAGTGGCCGTGCAATACGCCTCCAACGCCACCATTTTCGAGCAAATGCGCCTGGGAACGTACGCCGTGCCCTCCCTGGAATCGATGACCTCGAAGCCGCCGGTGCGATAGTCTCTGCGTCGACTTCATCGGCCGTGCAGTCGATTTGCAGCAACCGCGTACCCGGCCAGATAA
Organism: Pirellulales bacterium; assembly: GCA_041748435.1. Lineage (GTDB taxonomy): Bacteria > Planctomycetota > Planctomycetia > Pirellulales > JBGTDH01 > JBGTDH01. The sequence goes on along the minus strand of JBGTDH010001059.1, from coordinate 3,294 downwards.
ATGCCTAAGGGGATGATGACGATCCAAGCCCCCGCCGGCAGGGCTATCAGCGCACATAGAATCGCCACGCTTAGGGGACAGCAATCAGGCGATGCTGCAGCTCTGTTCCGGTGTCTCCCAAGATGAACATCATGTCACAATGCCTCCTGGATAAAAAACGATCGCGCAGACATCCGCCGCTTGACCTGGGAATAAGCACGCGACGGCGGCCAAGGCCGTCACGAGCGCGACGATTGCACTTCCAAGGATTGCTGGACTACGTACCAAAACCGTTGGATTCATGGCACCCTTAAGATCCTGTGCAGCGTGACCGAGTAGAGGAGGGCGTCCTATTCGAACGAATATCACGCGGACGAACCTGAGGCCTCGTCCGAATCTCCGGACAAAACCTGTTCCGAGGCCGACTGGTGCAGCTATAATCCCACCATGAGCGCACGAACATCCCCAGCATTGGATCGGCTCGTCGATCCTCTCAGTCGGTGCCTCACTGCTGAGTCGGCTCGAAAAGTGCTGAAGCTGCGCGCGGACCCCCAACTTCAGGCCATCGTGGATGAGCTTTCGGAAAAATCCACGGCGGGAACACTGACTTCCCAAGAACAAGCCGAGTATTCCAGTTACGTCTCCTTTGGAACTTTCATTGCTCTGCTTAAGTCGAAGGCCCGGCAACGGCTCGCTGAAGTAGCGGGTGAATGATGATCGACGCTACGACAAGGGCGCTCGTCTGGGGGCGTGCGCGACATCGTTGCGAATACTGTCGCCTGCACCAGGATGATGTCGATTACTTCACGTTCCACGTTGAGCACATCGTCCCAAGACAGCATGGCGGAAGCGATGACGCCACGAACCTCTGCCTGGCGTGCAGAGAGTGCAATTCCGCAAAGGGGCCTAATCTGGCCGGCCTTTTCGAAGGCAGAGTTGTTTAACCCGCGGCGGCAGGTTTGGAAGCGCCATTTCCGCTGGCAACGCGGGCGGGTTATTGGCAAGACCCTCGCGGGCAAGGTCACGGTCCAGGTCCTGAACATGAATGAGCTTGGGCGCGTGCTGGTCCGCCAGAGCCTTCACAACGAGGGACGGTTCCCACCGGAAGATTGAGAACCGCCACACTTCGCCCGGGCACTCCTACGGCAATTCGTTGGCCGTGTACCAAGCGTCGGGGTGGAGGAGGGGTGAGCCGTCTTGGGCTGCGAGGCCTTTGAGTTGCACGTGGTAGACGCGGCGTTTCTCGCGCTGCGGCACGGTGAGATGCACGCTTAAGCCGTCGGCCGCGACGTCGATCTGCGTGATCTCGTTCTGTCTGCGCTCGATCTCCGGCGAGCCGTACGTGGCCCAGTGGTGATACGTGTACGATTCCACAAACCATGTGGCAGGGTCGGCGGCTTTTTGAACATCGATCGGCTTGGTGAATCGCACCGTCCAGCCCGTGGGCGTGATTTTCAGACTGTGCATCTCCGTCGGCAGATGGCCCGTGTAGCGAATGCGTTGCAGACCGTGCGGCTGGCCCCCCACGGAACCCCATCCGCGATTGGTTTCTGCCACGAACAGGCTGCCGTCCGGAGCGAAGGCCAGACGGTTGACGCCGCACTGGAACCCGCGGCGGAACTCGAAGCAGGCGCCTTGCATGCGGCCCTTCACTTCTTCCAGGCAAGCCCGCATCACCAGGGAGTTTGTCAGTTCGCCGATGAAGGCCTGGCCGGCGAAGGGGCCGAACTTGCCGCCGGTGGTGTCCCACACCGGTTCCGACGTGGAGCGGCTTAATGCATAAGGGAACCACAAGGCGGGGGGCGTCATCTCGGGGCGGTCGCCGTCTTTCATCCCAGGCCACCAGCGGACGCTTGCCATATGTCCGTAAAACTCTCCCTGGCGAATCTCGTGCATCTTGCAGGCGGCCACCCATTCGCCTTGATTGTCGCAATAGTAGAGCCGCCCGTCGGGACTGAAGTTCACGCCGTTGGGACTGCGCAGGCCGTAGGCCCAGGGAATGAGCTGGCCTTGCGGCGTGACTTTGAGGCAGAAGCCGCGATACGGCACTTTCGATTGGTGCCCACCCCCGAAGCCGACGTTGAGCGTGACGAAGATGTTGCCTTCTTTATCGCGGGCCGGGCCAAAGATGTATTCGTGGTAATCGCCCGAGCAGCCGAACTTATCGTTGATCGTCACGAATTCGTCGGCGGCGTCGTCGCCATCGGTGTCGCGCAACAGCGTGATCTCGGGCCTCTGCACGAGATACAGATCGTTCTGGCCCACCAAGGCCAGCCCCAGCACTTCGTGCAGGCCGCGGGCATAGGGCCGGAACCGCACCTGCTCGAAATCGTCGGCCAGCGGATTGTCGATCAGCCAGACATCGCCGCGGCGCGTGCCAAGATAGAGCTTGCCATCCGGTCGGAACGCCAGCCCGCCCCCTTCCAGCAGCTCGTTCTCGGGCAGCGGATACGTTTGAATGCGGTAGCTGGCCGCCTCCCCGACGGGCGGAAAATCCTGATCGAGTTGATCTTCCAGACGAATGAGCAGCTTGCCCGAGATGGTGGGCGCGAAGTAAAAGGCCCAATCGCCCCCTTGATTGCCGATTCGCAGCAACAGATCGTTCTTGCCGGCCTTAAGCTCCAGCGTGACCATTTCCTGATCGGCCTCGGCCGCGCGGGCCACATCCCTCTCCAAGAGCTTTTGGCCATTGAGCCACAGCGTAATGCTGTCATCGCTGCCCAGGCTTACGCGGGCCTTCTGCTTCCTGGCCGATTCAATCTGGCGGTACAAATAGCAAACGCAGTTGTCGGACTGCTTAAACTTCTTCAAGTTGTGTACGCGGCCATCGGGAAACTCGAACTTTCTCCAGGCGGCATCCGCTCCCTTGCCAGCATAGGTGGCCGCCAGATCGATCTCCTGCTCGGGCGGATGCGTTTGGCTGATGCCCTTGTTCTCGAACGGTCCGATCAGATGCCATTCGCCGGGCCAGACCGCCTGCCCGCAGGCTTCCAGCGATGCCCTGCGAGAGGCTTCGCGCGTGTCCTTCTTGACGTACACCAGCTGTTCCTGCGCCGCCAGAGGAGCAGCGAGCAAACTCAAACCAACGACAATCAGACAGTGCGCTTGATTCATGGATTCCTGCGTAATTCTTCCCGCGCTGTGTCTTCGATCCCAGTTTCGCCTTCGGCGGTAGGCTTCCAGAGAGCAAGAGACACGCGGGCTTCGGGGCGATCGGCGGCCAGCGGTGATCGCACGAGCAGCCGCCATTTGTCCTGAGCCGCGACGACACACCAATCGGCGCCCCGCGAAGTGCCGCGCAAGTGCAACACCAGC
>JBGTDH010001058.1:0-1840 GCA_041748435.1 Pirellulales bacterium | reverse complement strand
CCCCTCCCCCGGCGCCACGAGTTCGGATGCCAGCCAATCGAGCAACGTGCGATGCGTGGGCGGATCTCCTTGATAGCCAAAATCCTCCGTGGTGCGCACGATGCCGCGGCCGAACAACGTGGCCCACTGCCGATTCACCGTGACCCGCGCCGTCAGCGGATGCGCCGGATCGACGAGCCAGCGGGCAAACGCCAGGCGATCGTGAGGCCCACTCTTGGGCAGCGGCGGCAGAAAGCCCGGTGTTCCCGGCTGCACCTGCTCGCTGGGTTGCAGGAACTCGCCCCGTTTGTGAAGGAAGGTCGAGCGTGGGTTGCCGGCCGGCCGCTCGCTCATCACCAGCGTGGTCGGATGCGCCGGAAGCTGCTTGCGTAGCTCGTCGATCTCCTTCCGCGCGTCGGCCAGATCGGGAGCGACGGTCAGATAGTAGAGACGCAACTGATCGCTTTCAACAACGGTTCGCTCTGAGGACGGTTTTGCTAACAGCGCGGCTATTTCCACTGGATGGCGTGCGGCATCGGCGGCCGGCGTCTGCGTCGTGCCGGAAAAGCGAAACCGGCCCAGCGCCGCCGGGTAATGCTTCTCAAACACCATCTCGATCTTCAACTCCATCGCAGTGAGCGGCTGATCCAATGTGAACACGGCCTGATGATTGCGCCCCTGGGCGCCGTTGATCGACCAACCCGTGGCGGGATTGCCGTCGATCGAAGTTTGGGCATCGTGCTTGCCGCTGGCAAAGTCTTGCGTTGCAGTCGCGATCTTTACCGGGCGGCCGTCGGCGGTCACGATCAACTCGCTGAGCACGAAATCTCCCAGCGGTCCTTCAAAGTACGTACGTCCCGGGCCGTGCTTGGGGAGCCGGTCATCGGCGATGGCCTCGAGTCGCAAGGCGCGCAGATCGGTGAACGGGCCGCGATAAACGAGCGTGTAAACGTCCCGTTTCGTAAGATCGCCGATCGAGAGAATCGAGTCATCCGGCAGAACCGTGAGCAGCGGGAGATTGCTCGTGGCGGTGGCCGGCCGCAGGCTGCGCCAGTCGACGGCCTTCTGGCTTTCGTCCTTTGTCCACGCGGCGAACTTCTCCTGAAGCTGCGGCGTGACGCGCGAAGTCAATCCGGCTTCCAGCGCCGCGATCTGCTGCAGAATCTCCTCGCGTTTCGCCGTCTCCGGACCTGGCACGTCCAACTCGGGCTCCTCGGTGTTGTTCAACAGAGCCATCAACTGGTAATACTCGCGATGCGGCAGCGGATCGAATTTGTGCGTGTGGCATTGCGCACAGCCGATGGTCAGCCCCAACCAGATGGTGCCCGTCGTGGCCACGCGGTCGGTCAGCGAGTAGAAGCGGAACTCCAACGGGTCGATGCCCCCTTCCTCGTTGAGCATCGTATTGCGGTGCAGGCCCGTGGCGATGCGTTGCGCCATAGAAGGCTTAGGCAACATGTCTCCGGCGATCTGCTCGATCGTGAACCGGTCGAACGGCAGATCGGCGTTGAGAGCTGCGATGACCCAATCGCGATAGGGCCAGATGGAACGGGGCCGGTCCTTTTCATAACCGTTCGTGTCGGCGTAACGGGCCAGATCGAGCCAGCGCCGCGCCCATCGCTCTCCGTAGTGCGGAGAGGCCAGCAGCCGATCGACGAGCCGCTCATACGCGTCAGGCGAGGCGTCGTTGGCAAACGCGTCGGCCTCTTCGGGCGTGGGTGGCAGTCCGATGAGATCGAAGTAGAGCCGCCGCGCCAGCGTGTACTTGTCTGCCTCGGACGCGGGCGACATTGCCTGCTGTTCCAATCGCGACAGAATAAAATGATCGATCCCGTTGCGCGGCCAGGTGCGATTCTTTACG
>JBGTDH010001057.1:0-7190 GCA_041748435.1 Pirellulales bacterium | reverse complement strand
CCCTTCGTCCAGAACCATCTGCACGAACCTGGCCATATCGACAACGTTCGATTGCATGGCGCCCGCCGGCGCCACCGCGTCGTGCAGGCGCTGAAAACCCTCATGACCTGGCCCGCGTTTCCAAACGGGGTCTTCCATCAGCGTTCGCTCGGCGAGCACGTGCGGCGTGGAAATGTTCTCGCGTCCCTCCAACTCTTGCCGGCCGGCGAACGTGGCGCTCATGCCCAGGGGGTGCAGCAACCGTGTGCGGAGGACCGTCTGCCACGACTGCCCGCTGACCCGCTGGAGCACTTCCCCTGCCGTCGTCACCATGTGGTTGTGGTAACCAAAGCGGCTCCGAAAAGGAGCCACGGGCTGCAAAAACCGCAGGCGGCGCAGGATTTCGGGGCGATCGTAGTCGCCGCGATAGGCCACGAGGTCCGCCGTTTCGAGCCCCACCCGGTGCGACAAGAGATCATCAATCCGCACATCCTTGGTTAGGAACGGATCATAAAGCTCGAATTCCGGCAAGTGTTTGACCACGGGATCGTTCCACTTCAGCTTGCCCTCTTCGACAAACAAAGCCAGGCACGTGGCGGTAAAGACCTTGGTGATGGACGCAATGGGAAAGATTGTTTCTTCGTCCACCGGGCTTTCCTCGCCCACTCGCCGCACGCCGTATCCGCGAGCCAGGACGACCTTGCCGTCCTTGATGATGGCAACCGCAAGCCCCGGAGTCCGAAAGTCAGTCAGCGCCGTCTGAACATAGGCGTCGAAGCCTGCAAGGGGATCACTCGGTTCCGTCGCACTGGCCAGTCCGGCGGCGAACAGAAACGCCATGAGGCCAGCCATGACGACGTTGTGTATTGGCATGCGCTTACGCTCACTTCTTTTGCGGCGAGATGTAGACCTTACCCGCCTGTTCCGGCGCGCCTGAGGCCGACGTGCTGTGAGGCATCCGCGTCGACGTGCCGGTGAGGCCCCGAGGCGCTCAACCACTGCGGCGCACATTTCTTCACGGCGGACGTGAAGTCTATGGCAGGCGCGTAGTTGACTTGCGGGAGCGGATTGACTTTATCACAATCAGCGAAACGCACCGCCTTGCAGGAGAGAGCCATGACGATTTTAACAGCCGCCTTGACCACACGCGAGTTGCGGCGAGCCGCGGAAAAATTGCCCCGCGTGCAGTTGGGACATTTTCCCACGCCGTTGGAGCCGCTGCCGCGTTTCAGTCAGGCCGTGGGTGGACCGCCAATCTGGATTAAGCGCGACGATTGCACGGGCCTGGCCTTCGGCGGCAACAAGACGCGGCACAATGAGTTTATTCTGGGGCAAGCGCTTGACCAAGGGACGGAAATGGTCGTATGGGGCGCGGGCGTGCAATCGAACAACTGCCGGCAGACGGCGGCGGCATGTGCGCATCTGGGTTGGCCGATCCATCTTATTCTGTCCCGCGCCAATCATGGCGACGACGTGCAAGGCAACCTGCTGTTGGATTATTTGTTGGGGGCCACGGTCGATGTCGTGGACGAGCCCGTCGGTCCCGGACTGTTCGAGATGATCACCGCGTATGCCAATCGCCTGCGGGCGCAGGGGCGCAAGGTCTTCGCCTGGGATAGCGATGTCTGCAAACCCTTGGCCGCGGTGAGCTACGCCTTGTGCATGGCGGAAGTGGCCGATCAGATGAGCAGCTTGGGACTCACGCCTTCCGCTTTGTATATCTGCTCGGCAGGCGCCACAGGCTCCGGCGTGTTGTTAGGCAAAGCCGCCTTGGGATTGGACTGGCAGTTGCGCACCGTGGCGCCGTTGCAATGGCCGTGGGATGTGCCAGCGGATCTGGCACGCACCGCAATGAAGGGAGCGGAGCTGATGGGACTGTCGCTGGAACTCACGGCCGCAGATGTCGATGTGACCCACGATTACATCGGCCCAGGCTATGGCATTCCTACGCCCGGCGGAATGGAAGCCACGCACCTCCTGGCTCGCACCGAGGGCATCTTGGTCGACCCGATCTACACCGCTAAGGCGTTAGCTTGCCTGATTGACGACATCCGCAGCGGTCGCTTGCCGGGCGATGCACCGGTGGTGTTCGTTCACAGCGGCGGGACGCCTGCACTGTTCGCGTATCGGGACGAAATGCTACAAAGTGTTTTAGCAAAATGACTTATGGCAAACGCAGTCCTGGAAACTTGATCGTCGGCGGGGCACGGTCTTTGCGATAGAAGGGGTTTCGATCGATGAAGGGGCGCGTGGGCTGCCATTATGACATCGACAAATGATTGCAAGAACGAACCGTCTTCCGCCGGCAACGTAATTAATGATGAGTGCTGTATCCGAAGTCCCGTCCGGTGCTGGTTTCAACGCAGCGCCTCTAAGCGAGCAAAGCGACGAGCAGTTGCTGTTGCGCTACCGGGATGCGCACGACCGGCGGGCGTTTGAGAATTTGGTTCATCGTTACGAAAAGGAGCTTTATAGCTATCTGAGGCGGTATTTGAACGACCCGACGCTTGCGGAGGACGTGTTTCAGGCCACTTTTTTGCAAGTTCACCTGAAATGCGATCAGTTTGAGGCCGACAAGAGATTCCGACCCTGGCTTTACACGGTGGCCACCAACCAAGCCATCGACGCGCAGCGCCGTAACAAGCGGCACCGCATGGTGAGCCTGGATCGGCATAATTCGATCGACGGGGAACGTGAGGTGGGCGCTTTGGTCGAAATGTTGATTAGTCGAGCGGACGCCCCCGCGTTGCAAATGGAGACCGCCGAGCTTAGAGATTGGGTTCGCGATGCCGTGGCCGCATTGCCCGAGGCGTTGCGCACCGCCGTGGCGTTGATTTACTATCAAGGCTTGAAATATCGTGAAGCGGCAGACGTGTTGGAAATTCCTGTGGGAACGGTCAAGAGCCGCCTACACGCCGCGGTGCTGCGGCTGAACGAGGCCTGGCAGCGCGGCAATCTTTCCGGAGAAGCGTAATTTATGCGTGAGCATCTGCTTGGCTACCTGGTGGACGCCTTGGAGCCGCACGAGAAGAAGACGTTGGAAACCAGCCTGTCTCAGGACGAGCAGTTGCGTCGAGAGTTGGATACCCTGCGGATGTGCCTTCAACCGTTGGCCGCTGACGCGGGGCACTTCGATCCGCCCTCCGGATTAGCGTCACGAACGTGTAGTTTCGTGGCCTCTCGCATCCTGGTTCCAGCTTCTCGTCAGGCACCCCCCGCGGTGGGCGGTTGGCGGGCCGCTGATCTGATCGTCGCGGCTTGCGTACTCGTCGCGGGAACCTTAGTGTTCTTTCCCGCGCTTAGCTATAGCCGCTTCCAAAGCCAGGTGGCGGGATGCCAGAATAACCTGCGCGAGGTGGGACTGGGGTTCAGTCAATTAGTGCAGTACAACGCGGGCTTCTATCCTCAGCTTCCCACCACGGGCAAGGACGCCACCGCCGGCTTGCACGCCGCACTGTTGCGCGAAGGCGGCTACGTCACTCGCAACGACGCGTTTCTCTGCCCCGGCGTGCCAACTTCAGAATCCACGGCGAACTTCCCTAAACGAGCGGATTTGCGGGCTGCGGTCGGCGATCAACTCAGGGCCATGCGCCGCGCCATTGGAGGCGCCTACGGCTACCCGCTGGGATATATCGACAACGGCCGCTATCAGGCCATGCGCAACCAAGGCCGCGGCACGTTTGCCATTGTGGCCGATGCTCCCAATGTTTCGCTCACCGCTGTTTCGATCCCGACGGTGCAGAGCGCGAATCACGGCGGATTCGGCCAGAACGTGTTGTTCGAGGACGGCAGGGTGAAATTCCTGGAGAACTGCCAGACGTGCCCGCACTCGAAGGACGACTTCTATCATAACGACGACGGCGAGATTGCCGCCGGTAAGCACGCCAACGACTCGGTGATCGGGGCTAGCCATATCTCGCCGCTGGGTGTGGACCTCGTCGAATAGGCCTCTGTAGGCAGACTGCCCCCCGCCACGTTACACTCGCGTAGCGTTTGCGGTTGGTGTCTCGAGGCCCGGCATGTTCATCAAAATCCGCCATTTCCTGGAGTTGGTGCGATTCAGCCATACGGTGTTTGCACTCCCCTTTGCGCTGTTGGCCGGCGTGATGGCATGGACACAACGCGCCACGGACGCAGAGGGCGACTTTCGCTGGCAGGAGTTGGTAGGCATCTTGCTCTGCATGGCGATGGCTCGCAGCGCAGCGATGGCCTTCAACCGACTGATTGATCGCGGGCTCGATGCGCAGAATCCGCGAACCAAGATGCGTCATCTACCGGTCGGCTTGTTAAGCGTGCGGGCGGTCGCATTGTTCGCGGTGATCTGTTCGCTGAGCTTTATCGCGGGCACGCTATTGTTTCTGCCCAATCGCTGGCCGTTGTATTTGAGCGTGCCCGTCTTGGCATTTCTGCTGGGCTACAGTTACACGAAGCGGTTCACTTCGCTGGCCCACTTCTGGTTAGGAACGGCGTTGATGCTCACGCCGGTGGCGGCTTGGATTGCCATTCGGGGCGAAATTGCCTGGCCGCCCGTGGTGCTGGGCGGGGCCGTGCTGCTGTGGGTGGCCGGATTCGATATCATCTACGCCTGCCAGGATGCGGAGGTCGATCGACGCTTGGGCTTGCACAGCATTCCCGCGCGGTGGGGTGTGCCCGGCGCGCTAAGACTTGCGGCGGCCTGCCATGCCGGCACGGTGGCCCTGCTGGGTGTCTTGCCACTGGTGTATCCTAGCCTAGGCATGATTTACTGGACGGGCATCGCGGCGGTGGCGCTGCTGCTGGCGTATGAGCACTATCTTGTCCGCCCGGACGATCTCACGCGCGTGAACGTGGCGTTCTTCAATATCAACGCCGCCATCAGCCTGGGGCTGTTAGTGATCTGCTCGATCGACCTTTTCTATTGAGTTTGCATGAACGACACAGCGAAACAGTTTCATCAGATACGCGACAAGGTCGAGGCTGGCCAGCGGCTCTCCTTCGAGGACGGCCTGTTCCTCTATTCGCCCGAAGTGCATCTGAACGATCTCGGCGCATTGGCCAACCTGGTGCGTGAGCGAATCAACGGCAACGCCGTCTACTACAACATCAACACACATCTGAATCCCACGAATGTCTGCGTCTATCGCTGCGTGTTCTGCGCATTCCGCTCCGATCTGCGGGACCCCAAGGGCTACCTGATGAGCGACGATCAGGTCCTGGCTCGCGGCCAGGAAGCTCTGGAGAACGGCTGCACCGAGATGCACATCGTCGGTGGGTTGCACCATCAGATGAAGTACGAGTGGTATCTGCGCCTCATCCGCCTGTTGCACGAGGCCTATCCGCGGCTGCACCTCAAGGCCTGGACGGCGGTCGAAATCAACTGGTTCGAGCATCTCACCAAAAAGCCCGTGAAGGCCATTCTGGAGGAGATGATTGATGCCGGCCTGGGAAGCATGCCCGGCGGCGGGGCGGAGATCTTTCATCCCGAGGTGCGGGATCGCATTTGCGAACACAAGGCCGATGCCGACGGCTGGCTGCATATCCATCGCACGGCCCACGAGCTGGGGCTGCACACGAATTGCACCATGCTCTACGGCCACGTCGAGAACGCCTACCACCGCGTCGATCATCTCGTGCGGCTGCGGGAGCTGCAGGACGAGACCGGCGGCTTCCAAACGTTCATCCCACTGGCGTTTCACCCGGAGAACACGGGCTTGGATCACATCAAGAAACCGTCCAGCCTGATGGACCTGCGAACGATGGCCATCAGCCGCTTGGTGCTGGACAACGTGCCGCACATCAAGGCCTATTGGATTATGCTAGGCATCGGCACAGCGCAGGCGGCTCTTTCCTATGGCGCCGATGATCTCGACGGCACGGTACGGCACGAGCTGATTTATCACGACGCCGGCGCTCAAACGCCCGAGATTCTCTCGGTCGATCAAATTTGCCGCCTGATTCGCGAAGCCGGCCGCGAGCCGATCGAGCGCGACACACTCTACCGCCGCATTCGCCGCGACGGCCAACACTGGGAAGTCGGCGAAGCAATTAGCGCTGCAAGACATTGAGACTATGACTGATCCAGAGCCAATAGATCTGCCGGCGCATTGCAGTGCCGTCCGGTTGCTGACTGCGAAAGGAGAAGGAACACCCTACAAGGCGTTCGTCTCGCTCGACGATGCACGTCTTCATCCAGATGCCGCCGCGATCATGGAAGGAGACTACGGTGGACAGATTTACTTTACCTGCCCGGTTAGGAGAGTCTTGTGCTCCGAGACCGTATTACAGCGCCTCCTTGAGGGCTTAAACTCTTTGGCATGGGGAGATGGCGAAGGGCTCTACTACGAAGTCCTTCCAATCATGTCTGGAGTCTGGGGCGGCATGGGGGGTGGCGCCGTAATCGATGGAGTTTGGATTCATGACGAATTCGAATTGGCGGGTCTGCGGGACGAAGTCGAGGCGGTTGTTGCAGGCCGCCAAGAACGCCTTTCGGAGTGCGCGCTGAGCGAAGCTGAGGCCCGTAATTCGGCGTTCTCAAACGCGGTTCGTGATCCAGACCAAGTCCAAACGACGTGGTCCTATTTGGCCGAGAACGACTGGAGATGCACGCATTGTGGTGAGCCGGGGAGGGCCGGTACGGACTATCGACTGTACACTCGTTCTCGCAATCAATCGCGGCAGTTTATCATCTGCAGCCGCTGCGACTGGCCACAACATTTAAGACTACAATGAACGGGTGGACCGCAGTCACTTCGACCCAAATGCTCTAAGCCGTTACATAGAAGGATCGCGACCAAACATTAGGTGGTAATCCCATGACACTGACAACATATCGTTTTGAAGCGGAGGTGGGCGAGGGTGGCCGCCTGGAAGTAACCGTGCCCATTCCCGTGGGTTCGCGTGTAGAAGTCTTGGTTCTTGGCCCGGAGCAAGGCGAGTTCAATGATCTGTTGGCCGCGTCCACGTCCAGCACCGAGTTCTGGGACAACCCCGCCGATGATGCCGAGTGGAACAATGTTTGAACAAGGCGAAATCTTGCTTATTCCCATTCCCTTCACCGATCTGAGTTCCACGCGGGCTCGACCTGTGGTCGTGGTCTCAAACAATCGCTACAACATCTCGACCCAGGACATCGTAGTTGTGGCGATGACGACCAATCTAACCGCCGCGCCCTACAGTTTTGATATTACGTCCGCCGACCTCGCTGTAGGATCACTTAACCGACCGAGCCGAGT
>JBGTDH010001056.1:0-9597 GCA_041748435.1 Pirellulales bacterium | reverse complement strand
TCACGGCGAGGCGGAACACGTGGGCAAGCGCCCCCGGCGGGCCGCCGTCGATACCGGCCGCCAGACGGACCTTATCCGCTTGCGCCGCGAGATGAAGGAAGCCATCAATCAGGAAGATTACGAGCGGGCCTCCAAACTGCGGGATGATATCCGCCAGATCGAGGCGGGTGAGTAGAATACCAACGGACTGGACGCTAAGCCCTAAGCCGAGTGGCAGCACCAATGAACTGCCGGGACACAACGTGGAACTGGAACAACTAGCACGAACGAGCGGCGAATGGCTGCGGGGCACCGGCCCGGAGTCGGACATCGTCATTTCCAGCCGCATTCGCCTGGCCCGCAACCTGGCAGATTTTCCGTTCATCAGCAAAGCCACGGCGGCCGATCGGACGGAGATCGAGCGCACCCTCCGTTCGCGCGTGGCGAAGCTGCAACTTCAGCAGAAGCTCGATTATCTGGATGTGAGCAAGCTGGCCGGCTTGGATCGGCAGTTCCTGGTGGAGCGCCAACTGATCTCCCGCGAGCACGCCGATAGCGAAGGCGCCCGCGGCGTGGCCATCAGCTCGCAGGAGCAGGTGAGCCTGATGATCAACGAAGAAGATCATCTGCGCATTCAAGTGCTGCACAGCGGCTTGGACCTTGCCGCCACCTGGGAAGAGATCAACCAGATCGACGATTGCGTCGAAGCCCATGTGACCTATGCCTACACGCAGAAGCTGGGCTATCTCACCGCCTGTCCCACCAACGTGGGCACGGGCATGCGAGTGAGCGTGATGCTGCACTTGCCGGCGCTGGTCATCACGCGGCAAATCGAGAAGGTCTTTCGCAGCCTGCAGAAGATCAGCCTGGCGGTGCGGGGCCTGTATGGTGAAGGCTCGCAGGCGATGGGAGACTTCTATCAGATCAGCAATCAGATTACGCTCGGTCGTGCCGAGGCCGATCTGGTGAAACAGGTAGGGGACGTGGTGCCCGTAATCATCGATTACGAACGGCAGGCGCGCAACTTCCTGATTCGCGAAAGTCACGAGACCTTGCACGACCGCGTGAGCCGCGCGTATGGCATCTTGCGCAACGCGCAGACCATCAGCTCGGAAGAGACCATGCACCTGCTCTCCAGCGTGCGGATGGGCGTGAACCTGGGGCTGATCGAAGACTTGCCGATCCGCACGGTGAACCAGCTCTTTATCTACACGCAACCGGCGCATCTGCAAAAGCTGCGTGGCAGCGAGCTGGACACGGCGGACCGCAACATCGAGCGTGCCCGCTTTCTGCGGCTGCACCTCAGCGACGGCCACGGCCCGGAGAAGAACTAGAGGGGTGTCTGATGAAGGTTGATCTACCCTACCGGTTCCCCGATCCCTCCGATCAGATTCGGGAAGAGGCGGAGGCCTTTCGCCGGCTCAGCCCCTCCGATCGATTCTTGTCGATCGTCGATACGATGGCCGCCGCCGAAATGATGCTGGCCACGTCTCCGCATAGGCAGCAAATGCTCGATCAGTGCGATGCCCACGAGCAACAGTGGCAGCGCGTGCATCAACAAATCTTCTCGCGACATGGACACTTGAGCGACGGCCACGACCCGGAGAAGAACTGAACCCTGGCAGGACCAGACCCGATGAAGCCCTTACCTTACAAGTTTGTAGACCAGCGGCTGGCGATTTGGCAAGACGCTCAGCGCGTTCAACGGCTTTCTCCGGCGGCACGCGGCGAAGCCCTGCTGGGATTCTTAAGCGAAGGCGAGACGCTGGCCGCGCACTGCCCCGACCGGGAGGCCGCATGGCAGTTACGGTTAACTCAGCGTCGCGAGCGGAGGCGCGCGCTTCGGAGCTTACTGGCCCGCCATGGACACTGACCCCTCTCCGCCGTGGTCTCCCTCGCTCGTTCCCGGCCTATGGGGCGTCGTCGAGGCGTTCGAATCCCGGCACATCCGCTACGCGCTCATCGGCGGACTCGCCGTTGGCTATCGCGGTCGCTTTCGCCTGACGCAGGATCTCGATTTCATCCTGCAGATTCCACAGCTCACGCTTCCGGGCCTGCTGGAAGACTTGGAATCGCGCGGCTTCACGCTCGATGTCGAAACGGTAATCCGCGAGTGGGTGCAGGATCACATGACCTCGATTCAATATCGCGGCGTCATTATCGACTGGCTCAAGCCGGTCGTGGCGTGCTATCAGCACGTGATCGATCATGCGATCGTCGAGAAATGGCAAGATCACACCCTGCGAGTGGCCTCGGTCGAAGGGCTGATCGTGACCAAGCTGCTCGCGTTTCGCTCTCAGGATCAGGCCGACATTGAGACTCTGCTCGCCGCCCATCCGGGAGAGTTGAATTTGGATTTCATACGGCAAGAATGGGCAACCGTGGGGGAACCGCACGATCCGCAGATGGTCGGCTTCGAGAGGATGGTGCAGCAGTTCTACACGCCGCCTGCCGAGTAGCTCACCCTGGCGGCCAGGAGAGGCGGCGGCCGGCGAGCAGGTGCAGGTGCAGGTGATCGACCGATTGTCCGCCGTCGGCGCCGCAGTTGATCACCACGCGGTAGCCGTCGGTTAAGGCAAGCTGCACGGCCAAGCGGCGGGCCACATCCAGCAGATGCCCCAACAGTGCCGCGTCTTGATCCTGCGCGTGGGCCAGCGACGGAATCTCCCGCTTGGGAATGATCAGCACATGCGTGGGAGCGGCCGGCGCGATATCGCGAAACGCAAGCACTTGCTCGTCTTCGTACACGATGTCGGCCGGAATCTCGCGATCGATGATCCGCTTGAACAGCGTCTTGGCGGCCATACCTTGCTCCTCGTTCAACCGGTCTCAAGTTGACTCAAGGCAATTCCCTCATCGACCAGCATGATCGGAATGCCATCCCGCACGGCGTACAGCACGTTTCCGTCTTCCCGCACGAGTCCCGCCTCGAGCGGCCGCTCGATCTTTTCCCCCGAGACATTGCGCAGCTTTCCAGCCGCCACGGCCTGATTCAAGCGGGCCACCACCTGCGCATCGGCCACCGTCAGTCGCGAACGCGTCGCCGGGCATAACAGGGAATTCAAAAGTTCCGGGCGTATCACGAGGGAACTCCTTGATGGTGGACACGGACCGATCTGTCAACGCCGTTAGCGGCAAGCGGAGTTTACACTCGCCGGCGTTCCTGCTCCAGGCGCTGGACGAGGAACTCAACAGCGCGGGGCGCCTGAAGGTTGTAATACCCAAAGCCGTGGCCGCCGCCAGTGGTGTCGAGATCACACTCGTGCGGGATGCCCAGAGAATAGAGCTTCATCCGCAGGCGATCGGCGCTTTCGTGCCAGCGGGGATCGGCCGGATCGCAGCAGAACCACAGGTTGCGCGGCCAATTCAGCGGATGCACGTGCAGCGTGGCCGTGTCCTGCCGCGCGGCTTCTTCGTCGCGATACATCCGGCGCAGCACGGCGTCTCCCTCCCGGATGCGCGATTGATAATCGATGGCCGGGGAAATTGCCGCTGCTACTGGAAACGTGTTGGGGTGCTTGAAGGCAAATCGCAAGGCGCCTTGGCCTCCCATGCTCGTTCCCAACAGCGCGATCCGCGGCGGCACGGCCTGCCAGCGCTCTCGCACGCAAGGCAGGATGTTGTCCAGCAGATGCCGCTCGGGCGTTAATTGCGGATCGAATTGGGGGCTGAGTCGGTCGGTCCACCAAGTGGGACCCGTCATCGGGCTGACCACGCGCAGACCGTGCTGCTGGAATAGTTGAGTGAACGCGGCGTTGTCGTTCAGGCGCTGCAAATGCACGCCGTGCAGATAAATCACGACATAACCCTGCTCGTGCGGATGTGTGGGCTCGAACACATCGCACAGATGGCCGGCCACCTGCTCTTCCGACCAGCCGGGGAGCGCCACGGTGTCACCTCACTGCGGTCACGTCACTGCGGTCACTTCACTGCGGTCACTTCACTGCGGTCACTTCACTGTGGTCACTTCACTGTGGTCACTTCACTGTGGTCACTTCACTGTGGTCACTCAGACAGCTTCAACAGTTCCACCTTGCGGAATTCGATGGGATGGCTTTCGGATTGCAAGCTGATCGTGCCGCCTGTGAGCAGCTTCATCCCGCCAGTGAGCAGCTCGCGGGCATGCGCATCGCGATCGTCCAACTGCGGCTCGGAATAGGTGAGCACCACCTCGCCGTTGATGAGATGCTTGATGACGCCACCGCCGTGGGCTTCGATCTCGGCGGTGACCCATTGCTCGCCATGATAGGTCTGGCTCTTGGAATTAGTGCAGTGCTGCAAGATGAGCTTGCCGTCCATCACCACGTTGGTGCCGGGCGTGCAGAGGTTGCCGGTGGTGCGCTGTCCGCTGCCGCTGCCGCCCAGGAGCTGCACCTCAATCGAGGCGGGAAAATCCTGATCCTTGCCCATCGTCTCGGGCGTTTCGCCGTGGATCATGACACCGCTGTTGCGGACGGCCCAACCGGGCCCGCCCGTGCATTGCTGGCCCACGAAGCGATACTCGACCCGCAGGCGGTAGTGGGAGAACTTGTCTTTCCAGAACAAATGGCCGAACTTGCCATCGAATTTTTCATACTGGTCGTAGCCGACCTTGAGCACGCCGTCTGCCACGCGAAACGTCTGGCCGTAGTTTTCCCCCAAGGCATAGCCTTTGATCTTGGGGGTCCAACCCGAGAGGTCTTTGCCATTGAAAAGCTGAATCCATTCCTCCGCTGCTGCCGCCGTGGCACTGGTCAGCAGGCCGACGGCCAATGCAAATGCGATCGATCGTGTTCTCATGCCGCACCTCCCGCCGATGTTGTCAACGCGTGGGTCGATCGTATCCTGGCCGGCGGCTCAACGCCAGCGCAGGAAATCGCGAAGGAACTGGAAGTAGTAGGCGGCGCCCCACTTCCAGACTTGCAGCTTGCGCTCTCCGCCCACGCGCGGCGGCTCATCGCCCGGAATCTCCGCGACTTTAAGACGCCGGCGCGCGGCTCGGGCAGACAGCATCGGCTCCCAACTGATGCGGGTCCGAAACAGCCGTTCCGGCATCCGATACCAGCGGTCCTGGTCGAGCTCCAACTCAGAAATCAGCGATTTCTTGTAAGCCCGAAAGATGACCATCGCGTCGGTGTAGTGTCCGCCGTGCAGCACGTTGATGGTTTTGGTAAACAGCCAGTTGCCAAAGGCGGTGAGAAAATCGTCGTCCTCGCTTTTGGCTTCGCCGAGATAGCGGGAGACGATAACCATGTCGTAGCCTTCGCGCATTTTCTCCAGCAGCGGAGGGATCAGCGACGCAATGGAGTTGCCATCGGGGCTGAACGTGAGAATCACGTCTCCGGTGAGCAGCGGCCAAACCTCCATGTAGGCCTGGCGGATGCCGGGTTGCTGCTGGATATAGACGGTGTAGCCCTGCTCGCGGGCGTACTCGACGGTGCCGTCCGTGGAACCGCCATCTAGAATCACGATCTGATCGCACCAATCGCGACCGATCTGCGGCATGATCAGTTTCATGCCGTCGATTTCGTTCAGCGTGGGAACCAGCAGCGTGGTGGTAAACATGGCGGAGCGTTTAACTCGAATGGCGAGCGGGGGGCGTGAGCCCCTGGTCTTCGGCGCAACTGGTTCGTCGACGCACCGGGGGCTAACGCCGCCCCGCTCGCCTAACGACTACAGATCAGCCGCGCTGATGGGGGTGCCATCGCGCCGGTTGCCGAGGTTGTTAAAGATCAGCAGCGGCACGGAGTGACGGATCGAGCGAACCGAGCCATCCCCCATCAGAGCCGTCATGCCGCCCGCGTGCGGGCCGCCGAACTGAAATCCCTGATTGGGGGGGGCGGGTTGTCCTTGTCCTTCACTGGCTGATAAGCGGTGTAACGAATGGTATCGGGATCCCAACCATCGGTCCAACCACAGTCGTCGTGCCAATCACCAATGGCATAGTTTCTGGGCTGGAGGAATTTCTCCCCAGCCAGCAACGTGTTGGACGTTCCATCCAGGACATCGGCTACGGTGGTGTGCTTGCCAGCGCCGGAGCGCACGATCATGCCGCGATAATTCTGCGCGCCGGGTAAGGTCCAGGTTTGGCCGTACCAGTACTGATCCCAGGAATTGGGGCTGTCGCCCGGCGTAGCGGTGGCATAATCCATGAGGGCACAATTGGGCGTCTGGGTCACGTTGATCGCGATCCCCGCGCGGCGCGAGGGGCAAAGGTAATACTTAATGGGCTTGTCCCGAATCGCATCCACCGAATTCGCGGCCAGGGCGATCTCAAGCATGGCTTCCTGTTCGATAAACGGAAGAATTTGCACGGGCCAACTGGGTCCGTAGGGTTGCGGGGCTGGTGCCGGCGGCGCGTCGTTGCGTGGCGTGTGCGAAAGGGGGTTCACTGCCCACGGCCAACTTCCCCCCGTCGGGAACCGTTTCTGCGTGTCGTGGTAGTTCTGGAAACCCAATCCTATTTGCTTGAGGTTGTTGATGCACTCCGTTCGGCGGGCCGCCTCGCGGGCCGCCTGAACCGCGGGAAGCAATAGTGCGATCAAGATGCCAATGATGGCAATTACCACCAACAGCTCCACGAGGGTAAAGCCCGCCCCGCGCCGGCGAATCAGCGACTTCATTACGCGCTCCTCGGCATGACAAGAATAAGAACGACGGACGAATTTCAGGATTTTAGGGCGCGGCGCTGCACTTCGGCCGCTTCGACCTCTTGCACGCCGCCCAACAAATCGGCTGCGTATTGTTTGCCTTCCACGCCCGTCTGCTCGTAAGCGACAAAAGGCGCCTCGGCCGGCATCGGTCCCATGCGCACGTTATAGGCTACGACATACGGCTTCTGATCGCGCGGCGACACAAACATGGCGGCAATTTGCTCGTCGGTCAGGTGCGTGGCGCGCTTCTTGATGAACGCCTTGAGATCATTTTCGTTCTTGGGACCGGCGCCCTTGTTGGCGCTGGTGTACTGGCCGTAATAGATCGAAAGCTGCTTGAGATGGATTTCCTGGGTCGTCAGCGGCGGCGCGCTGGACTGACACCCCATGACGCCGACCCAGAGCAGCGCGCAGGCTAGCAGACCACCAGATACCGCGCGCAAGCAATGACCGTGAACCGCAACCCGCATGAGAACACCCCGCGCTCGAGCCAAGAACCGTATCCGTTGTAGTTATTCGTCAAGTCAAAGTAAATCGGTAAAGTGGGAAACTTGAGGGGAGTGAAACTTTGTCGGCATCACCGCAGGACAGGACCTTAAGGTTTGCCCATCCGGCCCGGATGGCCGGCATACCAGCGTCGCAAGGCCTCCGACTTGTCGGGTTGTTGCCGCAGGAGTTCCGCGAATTGCTCCTCGGCGGCAGCGGAGTCTCCCGTTCCCAGGTAGCATTCGACGAGCAATTGCCTCGAGCGGCCATCACCGGGGAACAGTTCCAAGGCCCGGCGGGCGGCTTCGGCGGCAGCCGTCCAGTTACGCTGCTCACCCAAGGCCAGAGCCAGGCTCTGATGCGGGCGCTGCACCCAGGGGTTCACCTCAATGGTCCGACGCCAAAGGTCGGTGGCCCGTTCGTATTGCCGAAGCTGCTGGGCGCGGGACGCGGCGCTATACAGTGAGAACTCGCGTTGCGGCCTCGCGGCAATGACCTGCTGAAACAGCTCCAGCGAACGCGGTTGTTGACCGTTTGACCAGACCAGGTGAGCCAAGGCTTCCGCGGCATCCCAATCATCTGAGTGTTGCCGCACGGCCGCTTCCAATAAGGACGTGGCTGTGGCGCGATTCTCCGCAGAAACCAGGTCGGCGTGCTCGTCGCTGAACCGTACCAGGGCCACACCCAAGTCTCGCAGCGATTGGCGATCTCGCGGCGCGAGCGTCTCGCGATGGAAGTTCAACAGCGGTAAGCCCGCGACGGTCGGCGGTGAAGGAGACTCCAACGCGGCTGGCTTGCGCGGAACACGATGATCGGTGATCGCGGCATGTTGCACCTCCGTGTTCACGGCCGGCATATGGCACGACAGGCAATTGTCCGGCGGCTGCGTGGCTTGCCGCGACGTGGAATCACCGACGCACGAATCGGCGGTGTGGCAGTTCAAGCAGCGAGCGCGGTAGAACGCCGGACGCTCGGCGAGGGGCAGCGAAACGTGCGGATCGTGACAGGAGATGCATCCCAGGGAGCCGCGGCTGGCCTGAAAGCAGCGGCTGTTATGCATTTGCTCCACGTGACCGGTAATCTTCACTCCGTCGTGCAGATGTGGAGCGCGGGTGAACACGGCCGCGAACTGCTGCCACGGCAGTCCCGGGCGGAAATCGTACAGGCTGCGGCCACGGCGCGCGATGCGCATCTCGCCCCCGAGGTGGCATTGCTGACAGATCGAATCGCGCAGCAATGGCGTCAGATCAGCCGGATTGACAATCGTCTCGTCCAATGCACCGATGGGTTTCTCGCCCCGCTCGTGGCGCGCCACGTGCAACTGGCCCGGACCATGACACCGCTCGCAGCCGATGGCGTGGCCGCGAAAGATCGGCGGCTCGTAGCGATTCACCGTATCGGGCACGTGCTGGGCAAAGTTCGTGTGACAGAAGAGGCATTCGGTCACAATCGGCCGCGTGAAGTGCTGATTCCGCTTTTCATAACCCGGCGATAGCGCCCAGATCTGCTTCTGCGGATACCACGTGATCGGAGAAAGGAACAGCCAGCCGTCCCGATTGATAAGATACGATTTCCCATGTTGCCCCGAGCCGACGACATACTCCACGGGATGCGAGCTGGCGAACAACAGGCTGCCGTTGGCTGCGATGCGCTCCTCGTGATGCCAGATGCCGTCGTCCCGCGGCTCGATCTTGTAACGATACTCGCCCCGCGCATCCTCAAACGGATTGCCCCGTTCCGCCGCGAGCCGCTCCGCCGGCTCGGTCGTCACTGGCGCCAACGATTGACCCATCGGATGCCGGGCATACGTCTGCGAATGCTGCTCATGACAGCGAACACAGGCGGCATCGCCCACGTACTGCACCTCGGGCCCGGTGTTCAAGTAGGGCTACGTGACGCTCGAGTCTTCGGGTGTGTCGAACTCCGGTGCTTCGCGCGGGGCTGGCGGCGGGTTCTTCTCGCTTGGCCACCACAGCCACAGGCTGCCCAGAAGAAAGATCGCGACCACGTACAGCCAGCCAGATCGGGTTTGCATGGCCAGCCATCTTACTCGCTGCGTCAGCCGTGCGGAAACTGGCGGCAATACTCGTAGAGAGCCATCGCCGTGGCCGTGGCGACATTGTGGGCATAAGGCAATCCGTAGACGGGAATCTCCACGGTGCGATGGACGAGGGCCAGCACGTCCGGCTCCAGGCCCAGGCGTTCGTTGCCGATCACCAGCGCCGTGCGCCGTTGAAATGCGAAATCGAACAGACATTGGGAGCCGCTGGTCTGCTCCAGCCCCACCAATTGAAAGCCATCCTCGCGCAGCCGCCGCAGCACGGGAGGCAGCGTGCGATGCACCTCGATCTGCACGGTGTCGGCGCCGTCGCGGGCAATCTTGTGATCGACCCTCGCCGCGCCGCAGGCGATGACACGGGAGATACCGCAGCAGCCGGCGGCGCGCACGATGCGAGAGAGGTTGACATTGCTGCGCAGCGGGGCGCAGGCCACGATCAGC
>JBGTDH010001055.1:0-3641 GCA_041748435.1 Pirellulales bacterium | reverse complement strand
GGCGGAAGCGGCCCAGCTGCGCGGCATGCAGATCGTCCGAGTTCCAGCCGCCGATGTTTTGCACCAGCCGCACCGTGTATTCGCCGGCTTCGAGCGGCTTCTCTAAAGCGAACACGGCCGTGCTCTCGAAGTTGCGGCGTCCGGGTCCCAGATCGCTGCTCCAGCCGGTGTTGTTGTCGCCGTCGATGGCGTACGCGGCCGGACCAAAGAACCGTTTCACCGGCGTCTTCTCGTTGAAGTTGGAATGCACGGGCGTCTCCGGCGGCGGCGCCAGATCGGCCGTGGCCTTGGCAATCTTCACGGCCACGGCTTTCCCGCCGGACATCGACTCCACCTTGAATTCCGACAGGCCGAACGTTCCCAGGAACGAACGCCCCGGCCCCAAGGCCGGCAAAGTGGGATCGTGCAGCAGCTCTAAGCGGAAGCCCGTCACGCCGGACGTCTCCAGCCTCAGAGTCATCGCGGCGGTGCTCTTTGTGGGCTGGTATCCGGCCGCGATAATGGAGCCATCGGGCTGCGGCAGATACCGCTGGCCACCGCTGGCGTCTTTGTCGACCTCCGGCCTCACCACGGTCCACTCGGGCTGCGTGCTCTTGCGCCAAGTCTCTTCCCAGGCGGCCATCTGCGTGTGCCAATCGGGCGTCTCGTGCTGCAAGCGATGCTCCAACTCGGCGACCTGCCGCAGAATGTCGGCTCGTTGCATCAACTCGTCGGGTGCGTACACGCGGGGCTGCGCCTCGTAATCGTTGTTCAGGAAGGCAAACAGCCGGAAGTACTCCTCATGCGAGAAGGGATCGTACTTGTGCGTATGGCATTGGCAGCAATTCAGCCCCAATCCCAGAATGCCCTTGCCCAGGGCGTCCATCCGATCGAACATGGCCTCCATGCGGAACTGCTCGGGATCGACGCCTCCTTCTTCGTTGAGCATGGAGTTCCGCAAGTAGCCGGTGGCCACCATCTGATCTTGCGTGGCTGCGGGCAACAAGTCGCCGGCGATCTGCTGCCGCACGAACTGGTCGTACGGCAAGTCGGCATTTAGAGAGTTCACAACCCAATCGCGATAGAAGTGCGCGATGCGAGGCTTGTCCTTCTCGTAGCCGTCGGAGTCTGCGTAGCGTGCCGCGTCCAGCCAATGCCGCGCCCAACGCTCGCCGTAATGGGGCGACGCCAGCAGCCGATCGACGGCGCGATCGTAAGCGCCGGGCGCATCGTCCTTCACAAACGCATCCAACTCTGCAATGCTCGGCGGCAGGCCAATCAGATCGAGATGCAGCCGCCGCAACAACGTGGGCTTCTCCGCCTCCGGGGCGAGGCTCAAGCCTTCACGCTCCAAGCGAGCAGCGATGAACGCATCCATGGGATGCGCCCTGACGCCGCCGACGGAGACTTTTGCAGAGGGCACGCTCGGGCGGACAGGCGACTGGAACGCCCAATGCTCGCGGGCATTGCTAAGCTTGGCGCTGGCCGCCTCGGGATAATCGACGCCTTGATCGATCCAAGCCCGCAGCACGCCGATTTGCTCGTCGGTCAGCGGCGCGCCCTTCTTGGGCATGCGGCCCTCGGGACGCAAGCCGGCCACGAAGTGAATCAGCAGTGATTCTTCGCTCTTTCCCGGCACGAGCGCCAGCCCCAGTTCTCCGCCGGACAGCAACGACGGC
Source organism: Pirellulales bacterium (assembly GCA_041748435.1). Classification (GTDB taxonomy): domain Bacteria; phylum Planctomycetota; class Planctomycetia; order Pirellulales; family JBGTDH01; genus JBGTDH01. The sequence continues at coordinate 1,983 of JBGTDH010001055.1, read as the reverse complement.
TTGTGATCCAAACGGAAGCCCACTTCCTGGCGATGAGGGCCATGACAGCTAAAGCAGCGCTCGGCCAGCAGTGGTTGCACGTCCTTGACGAAATCGATCGTGCGATTTGCCGGCGGCGGCAGTTTGGCAAGCTCCTCTTCATCGAGCTTCACGCTGCCCGTGGTGCGGACCACGAAGCCCTCGGGCCACGGCGCGCCGGCATCGATCCAGGCCCGCAGCAGGCCGACTTGCTCGGGCGTGAGGGCGTCTTCCTTGCGGGGCGGCATGGCGGTATCGGCATCAAGGCGGCTCACAAGTCGGATCAGCTCGCTGTCGCCGCTTTTGCCGGGAACGATCACTTTGCCGCTTTGCCCGCCGCGGAGTAAAAAATCCTTGGTGTCGACGCGAAACTCCCCCTTCTGCTTGACTGCGCCGTGACAGCCCACGCAGGCATGCTCCAGAATGGGGCGGATGTGCTTCTGAAAATCGGCCTTCTTGGCCGCCGGCGGCAACGTGGCCTCCGCGCCCCAGAGTAGCGAGGCACCGCACAGGAAGAGCCAGCCGAGAACGCAACGGAGATACGGCATCGGATCGCCTCGAAACATCCCGGGGACGATTGAACAAGCCTCCAGAGTAGCTGCTCTGCGGGCCCCGGCCTAGCGCGACGCACCGGGAGGCTTACAGCGCCACGCTCGCCGGTCGGGTTCACGAGACAGTTTAACGCGGGGCGGTGGAAGTGCCATTGCCGGACTTCGAATCCGCGGGGGCCGGCGCAGGGGTGTCGCAGCGGCCGTGGCGAAGGATGTCGCCTTTGATCATGTAGACCACGTCTTCCGCGATGTTCACGGCGTGATCGGCGATCCGCTCCAGTTGCCGGGAAAGATTCCAGACCGTGAGCAGCCCGTCCACCTGATCGGGATGCTCCCGGATGGCCTGCTTCACTGCGCGGGCGATCTCCCGATGGACTTTATCCACCTGGTCGTCGTGCCCGCGAACCCATTCGGCCAATTCCACGTCGGCATTGACCAGCGCGTCCAGACTCTTGCGGAGCATCGTCCGCACGCGCTCGGATTGGCCGAGAAAATCGAACGGCACCGTCTCGACGATGGGACTTTCGATCAGGCTGTTCACCTGCTCGGAAATGTTCACGGCTTTGTCGGCAATTCGCTCCAGATCGCTGTTGATCTTGAGCACCGAGACAACGAACCGCAGATCGTTGGCCACGGGGTGATAGAGGGCCAGCGTGTGCAGGCATTCCTCTTCGACCTCGACCTCCATCTGGTCGATCTTGGAATCGCCCTGGATCACTTGCCTCGCCAGACGCAGATCGCGGGTCTTTACCGCGCGGATCGATGACTCGACACTCTCCTCGACCAACGTCCCCAGCCACAGGACCATCTGCTTGAGCTTATCGATCTGGCGATTGAAGTGGCTGGACATGGCTTTATTCTACCCCGCAGCCGCTGGCGAGTCAGGACCGCTTGCGGTTTCGCCGGATGGAAAGCGCAAAACCACCAGCGCGGTGTTAAGTCATGCGATGAGACGACCCCCTTGTGACCCACGCGGTTCACCCGAAGCGGCCGGTGACGTAGTCTTCGGTCTCCTTGAGGTGCGGCGTGGTGAAGATGTCGGGCGTGGCGCCGTACTCAATCAGGCGGCCGAGGTACATGAAGGCGGTGTAATCGCTGGTGCGGGAGGCTTGCTGCATGTTGTGCGTGACCATCAGCACCGAGTATTCGCCGCGGAGCTCGTGAATCAGATCCTCGATCTTGCCCGTGGCGATGGGATCGAGCGCGGAACACGGCTCGTCCAGGAGCAGCATCTCCGGCTCGGCGGCGATGGCCCGCGCGATGCACAGCCGCTGCTGCTGACCGCCGGACATGCCCAAGGCGCTTTCGTGCAGGCGGTCCTTCACTTCGTCCCACAGAGCAGACCCGCGCAGGCTGTGCTCGCACACCTCGTCCAACACCTGGCGGTTGCGTTCGCCATCGATCCGCAGTGAGT
>JBGTDH010001054.1:0-17938 GCA_041748435.1 Pirellulales bacterium | reverse complement strand
TTCCATGTCGCGGCGACTTTGGCTGGCGGCGTTGTTCTGTGTCGGCGGGCTGCTGCTGCTTGTGCGGCCGCTGGAGGCTAAGGACCCCGAGAAGGCCGTGGCGGCAGAGGCGGCCAAGAAACTGCCGGTGGCGAAGTTCCTCAGGCTGTCTCGCGACGACGACAAAGAGCTCGTGTCGATGGACACGGCCATCGTGCGGTATGGGCCCAAGGATGGTGGGGAAGGACCCGTGGTCGATCTGATCGGCGTGGTGCATTTCGGTGAGAAGGCGTATTACACGGAACTCAATAAACTGTTCGAGCAGTACGATGCTTTGCTGTACGAGTTGGTGGCCCCGGAAGGAAAGCAGACTCCGCTGCGCGGGCAATCGAGCGGGCATCCGATCGCTCTGGTGCAGAACGGCATGAAGGATGTGCTGGAGTTGGAGCATCAGTTGGAGCACATCGATTACGGCAAGCCCAACATGGTGCATGCGGATATGACGCCCGAGGCGTTCGGCAAGAAGATGTCGGAACGCAACGAGAGCTTCTTTCAGATTTTGATGAAGAGCCTGGGCCAGGGCATTGCCCAGCAGGGGCAGAAGAAGTCGGGGGCCGATGGTGGGATTGGCCTGATGGCCGTGTGGTTCAGTCCGTACCGGGCCACGCTGCTGCGGAAGATGATGGCGGAGCAGTTCGAGGATCTGGAGAACTCGATGAAGTTTCTCGATGGTCCCGATGGCTCCACGATCATCACGGAGCGCAATAAAGTGGCGCTCGACGTGCTGAAGAAGCAAGTCGAGGGGGGTAAGCGCAAAGTCGGCATTTTTTATGGCGCCGGCCATATGCCGGACTTCGAACGCCGCTTGATCGAAGACTTCGGTCTGCAGCGCGAGCAAGAGCGTTGGCTCGTGGCGTGGGACCTGAAGCAGAAGCCGCGCGCGAAGAAGCCGGCAAGCGAAGAGAAGTAGGACAATGTAGGCCGGTCTCTCCGAGACCGGCGGGCGTGTCTCGGAGAGACACGCTACAGTGTGCATCAGGCCGCGCGGCGGAAGACGGCGTTGTAGCCCACCGATTCCGGATCGGCGCCCTTGGCCACGGCGTGCTTGCCGTGCAGCGTGAAGTGCTTCTCTGAAAGCGAGTAGCCTAAGTCGCTCATTAATCGGTACAGTTCGTCTTTATGACGGGCGTTGATCTCCACTTGCAGCGTACGCGGCGGACGTGCGCTGCTGAGCAGGCCCCGCATGCCGCGCAGAATCAGCAGCTCGTTGCCGTCGACATCGATCTTGATGTGATCGGCCGGCCGTATGCTTCCCTCGTTCACCAGCTTATCGAGCGTCACTGCGTATTTGTACTCGGCGTAGGCCGGTTGAAACAGCTGATCGTTCGAGTCGCGGGCATCGTTGAGCTGGCTCATTGAGGTGCCGGGATCGGCCGCGTAGTAGTTGAAATCGAAGAAGCCCTCCTGTTCGTGCAAGGCGCACGAGAGGACCTTCGTTCGCTGCGAGAGATCGTTCAGGGCGATGTTTCCCAGCAAGCTTTGGACGTTGCCTACGTGCGGCTCGAAGGCGTAGACCATTCCCTGCGGACCGATGCGGCAGCCGGCCAGAATGGTGTACAGTCCGATGTTGGCCCCGATATCGTAGAACACCTCGCCCTCTTGCACGTGGTTGCGGATCCAGCGCACGGTGCCCTCTTCTTTTTCCAGCAGCGTGCGGGCTCGCCACAACTCCGTGGGCGTGTGGCAGCGGAACTGGTAAGTGAACTGGCCATCGTCGATCTTCACCACGCGGCTGAGCTGCCGGCGAAGTTTGAGCCACTGTTGATCGTCCAGTTTCAGAACGTGCTTGGTGGTGGGCATGATGATCCCTCGCTCGCGCGTCGGGCTAAGATTAAATTGAGATCCCTCTACATCGCAAAGCGGCGCTGCGTGCCGAGGGAGCGGATGTACGGCAGCCGCGGATCGTGCTTGTCTTCGATATTGATCGTCAGGCTGCGGCGCATCAGGTCGGCCGGACCCTGCATCGGATACACGGCGTGGTAGCTGTTAAAGGTCTTGATGAACAACACGCATGTGTTGGGCAGATACGGATACGTGTGCAGGCACTCCACGTCGTCGAATGCGAGCTGCATATTGAGCTGATTGAAATTCCGTCGAGGGTCGCGCGCCCGCAGGATGGACGTTCCGCCGCCGAAGCGCTGGTCCCATTCGCCCGGTCGCGGCATGTAGACGACCAGCGTGATGAGTTTGTTCACGGCATCGGTGTGCGGGAGGATCGATCCGCGATCGGCCGACATCATGGAAAACTCGAACCGCGACGAGAGCTGGTTGGCGGCGTAGCCCAGGTCGATGTTGTGGCGGCGGAGCGTGTCCAGCACGCTCTCGATGAACTCGGGGCCTTTGATCCAGTGGTGCATTACGCGCCACGGCTCGACCTCGCTGATCACGGCCTCGTAGATATCCGCGTGGTTGACTTCGGAGAGCGAGTATTTGTTTCCCAGGGCGGGCTTGTACTCGAACAAGTGATCTTCCGGCCAGGCCGCCAGAAGTTGCTCGTAGTAGTCCGGTTCCAGCGCGTCGGGCACAAAGCCGATGGGGAACGGCTCGTAGCGCAGCTCGATCTTGTCCAAGCACAACGCGGTTTGCTGGCACAGCATGGCAGGCCCTCGGCACAACAAAATCCCGCCCACCGATGGCATTTCGGCGAAGCGAGGCGTATCCTCTGCGCAGACTCGTCTACTTCCTGCTTCGTCCAGCCGGCCCGTCTGCTTGAACGTTTGCCCGCGGAATATGCGACTCTTGCCGACCTTCAACCTCTGGCGTCGACGGCTGTTTCCCGAGCTCACGTTGGGGCAAATGGGGGAACGGGCGGCGGAGCGTTATCTGAAGCGGTTGGGCTACATCATTGTGGCACGCGGCGAGCGCGACGATCTGGGGGAGTTGGACCTGGTGGCGGTCGATGGCCGCACGATTGTGTTTGTGGAAGTGAAGACGCGCCGCGGCGACCTGGCCGGACGTCCGGCGGAGGCGGTCGACGAGGCCAAGCAGCGCCGCATCACCCGGCTGGCATTGGCGTACCTCAAGCGGCACGATCTGCTGGACTACTCGGCCCGCTTCGATGTGATGGCCGTGACGTGGCCGGCAGGCGCCAAGCAGCCGGTGATCGAACACCTTAAGAGCGCCTTCGAAGCCGTGGGGCCCCGTGGAATGTTCACCTGACGCGTATTTAATCTGCTCGCTCTATTAAATTTTCGTTTGCTGGCTGAAAATCGCTTGGAGGCGAGAAGGAATTGCGTTAAAGTCCGGGGGGCTGTGGTTCGATAACCCCCGTGCCGTGACTGGCCGCAAAGTCCCACCCCTAAAAACAGCTTCTTCATGCAGCGCAGATTGCCTCATTTCGTGGAACGAAAACGATCGCCCCGCGGTGCGCGGGCAATCGTGGCGTTATGCTGCTTGCTGCTGCTCTTGCCTGTACTCAACGTGCAAGCGGCCAACGTGGCCCGTACGTTCGGGCAAGAATCCGAGGAATCTCGCCAGCCGAGTGAAGAAGAGCGGCCGGCGGAAGATCCTCTGGAAGTTCGCCACCTTTCGCGGCGAGCCGCGGAACCGATCGGCTCCCGCGTCTTGGCCGTTCCTCGCGGCGCCAACAGTTGCCCAATGCCGACGGGCCCTCTGATCGGAATCGCGCGCGCACGGGGACGGCATGAGCTCCGCAACGGCGTGGGCGGCCCTCTGCGCTTGTAGTCTACGCTCGCCTTGATTTTTCGTTGGTCGACGCGCGTCTGTCGCTATAGCGCGACTTAACCGCAACGCTCGTCTGAATCTCTTTGTCGCTGGCTGAAAGCTATGCAGCGACGCCACGAATTTTTCACGGGGAGTGCTATCGATGCAGAAGCTAGTCCAGGGCATCCATCAGTTTCAGACTCATATCTTCGACTCGCAACGGGACTTGTTTGAGCGTCTGGCCAACGGTCAAAATCCGGAGACGCTGTTCATCACCTGCTCCGATTCGCGGATCAATCCCAATCTGCTGACGCAGACCGATCCGGGCGATTTGTTCATTCTTCGCAATGCCGGGAACATCATTCCGCCGCATGGAGCGTCGGGCGGCGGAGAGGCAGCTACGGTCGAGTACGCCGTTTCTGCTTTGGGTGTGAAGGATGTGATTATTTGCGGGCACTCCTTGTGCGGGGCGATGAGCGCCCTGTTAAGCCCGGAGAGCTTGAAGGACCTTCCCACCGTGGCTTCCTGGCTCTCCCACGCCGAGTCGACGCGCCGCATTATGAAGCAAAACTACTCCCATCTGGACGGAAGCCCGTTGCTCGTGGCTACGGTCGAAGAAAACGTGCTGGTGCAGTTGGAGAACTTGCGCACGCATCCCTCCATTGCCGTGGGCCTTTCCCGCGGCACGCTGAAGCTGCACGGCTGGGTTTACAAGATCGAGACGGGGCAGGTGTTCACCTTCGACCCGGAGAGCCAGCAGTTCCGTCCCCTTACGGACGTTTATGCAGCCGGAGCCGCGCCACGCCACCGGCGGATGGGGGACGAATCGCGCGAATTGCAAATGGTCGGGCCTTGATAGTTTCTTGTATCTGCCGCGGTCGTCTCCGATCACGTTTATTAAGATCACAGGAATTGTCATGAAGCAAGAATTGTCTCCGCCAACGCGCTCGCCGTGGGGCGCAATTATCAAGCACGATTTCCCAGCATCGATCGTCGTGTTTCTTGTGGCACTGCCGCTCTGCATGGGAATTGCCATTGCCTCCGGCATGCCGCCCGTCTCCGGCCTGATTACCGGGATTGTAGGCGGCCTGATCGTGGGTTGGATCTCCGGCTGCCCGTTGCAGGTGAGCGGTCCCGCCGCCGGACTGGCGGTGATCGTCTACAACCTCGTGCAGGGCTATCAGCAGGAGTTTCGCTCGCTGCATTCAACGGCCAGCGATGCCGATGCGCTGCGCTACGCCATCTCCATGTTAGGCGTGGTGGTATTGCTGGCGGGCGTGTTTCAACTCGTGGCGGGTCTGGCCCGCTTGGGGCAGTGGTTTCGCGCGGTTTCGCCTGCGGTCATTCAAGGCATGCTGGCCGGCATCGGCGTGCTGATCTTTGCCACCCAGTTCCATGTGATGGTTCACGACAAGCCGCGTGAAGGAGGTTTGGCCAACCTGCTGGCGCTGCCGGAAGCGGTGATGAAAGGCATCTTCCCGCTGACGGACACCAGCGTGCATCATTACGCCGCTCTGATTGGCTTGACCACGATTGCCACGATTGTGGCGTGGAGCTTCGCCCCGAAACGGCTCAAGGTGCTTCCCGCGCCGCTGGTGGCGGTGGTGCTGGCCACGGTGCTGAGCTTCTGGTTCAGCCTGCCGATCGACAAGGTCTCTGTGCCAGCGAGCGTCTTCGCCGATCTGCAACTGCCCACGCTCGATTCGCTGCGGCATGCGGTCGATGGCAACGTGTTGCTGGCTGCCTTGACGATGGCCCTGGTGGCCAGTGCGGAGACGCTGTTGTGTGCCACAGCAGTGGATCAGATGCAGACCGGCCCGCGCACGCGGTACGACCGCGAGCTGGCCTCGCAGGGCATCGGCAATATAATCTGCGGCGTGCTGGGGGGACTTCCCATGACCGGCGTCATCGTGCGCAGCTCGGCCAATGTGCAGGCCGGCGCCCGCAGCCGCGCTTCTGCCATTTTGCACGGCGTGTGGATGCTGGCCTTCGTCGCCGCGCTCCCCTGGGTCCTGGAGCTGATTCCCATCGCCGCGTTGGCAGGCGTACTGGTCTATACCGGCTACAAGCTGGTGAATATTAAGGCCATTCGCAAGCTGGGGGAATTCGGCTGGATGGAGGTGGTGATCTATGCGGCCACGCTGAGCGTGATTGTGGCCAAAGACCTGCTCACGGGCGTGCTCGTGGGCATTGGCCTGTCGATCGCCAAGCTGCTTTACACGTTCTCCCAATTGCGAATTCACACCGACTTCAATCTCGCCCGCAATCGGGGGACGTTGCATTTGTCTGGCGCCGCCACCTTCGTCCGGCTTCCCAAGCTGGCCGCCGCGCTGGAGAGCGTCACTCCCGGGGCCCAATTGCATGTCAGCGTTGACGACCTCACGTACATCGATCATGCCTGCCTGAATCTGCTCGCAAATTGGGAGAAGCAGCACACGGCCACCGGCGGCGAGCTGCATCTCGATTGGGACCAACTGCACGCGCGGTTCCGTTCGACGCCCGAACAGACAGCTCAAGCCCGGCGGATACGCCTGGATGCATCCGAGCCAGCATGTAGGAGCGAATCGGTCGCCGCACAGGAACGCTTGAGCGGCAGCCCAGCCACGATCCGTTAATCGATGGGCAACAATGCGGTTAGTGGCATGGGAGAAGCCACCGATGCCGCCAGATCGTCCGAGACGTTTGCAAGTTCAATTCACGCTCGCGCGGTTGCTGGGAAGCGTGGCGGCGATCAGTGGCGTCCTGATGCTGCTGCGGCTCCCCACTCCGGCGTCCATGCTGTGGATGATGCTGGTTGGGTCGCTGGTGTGCGCGCGGCTGGGACAGGATTACTTGTCCTGCGTGGGCCTGGGCATGTATGGCTCGATGGCCGGCGTCTGGTTCGCCGCGATTCTTTCTCCCCTCGTGCAGCAAACGTGGAACTTCCTGTGGATGGAGGCGTTTTTGGCAAGCTGGCTCTGTATGCCTCTGGGCGCGTGCATGGGGCTGGTGGCCGGCCTGTTCACGCCCGTGGCTAGCACGTATGAGAGAGTCTCTTTGCGCCTCAAGCGCCGTGAAACCCTCCCCGAAAACGAGCTCACGGATGCTCCGCGTGGCCAGGCGGGTTAAACTCTACGCATGGCGTTCGAGCGTCCGCGATATCAGTTCAGCCTGCTGACATTGTTCGGTTGGATGGTGTTGATCAGTCTGTTCTTCGGACTGACCAGACTGCCTGGCCCGCTGAATATCTATCTTGCTCCGTTATACGGTTCGTGCCTGGCGGGATACGCCGGCGCACGGCATCCTTGGCTGGCGGCGATCGCGGGGGGCGCGGCTTCCCTGGTGGCGATGTTGCTACTCTCCTTCGCGAACACCAGCGGGCGACCGATCGCGTTCAGCGGCGCGGAGGGAATGCTCGTGCTTGGGGCCTGCGGTTGTTTTCCCATCGGCGCCTACCTTGCGTTAGCGGTCGCCATGGCCACCCGGCAGCATCGAGCCGGAAAGCGGTTCAAGATGCAGTTGGAGACGCTATTTCGGGAGATCGGTAATCCTGAACAACCGCAGCAGCCGCCCGTTTCCCAGACGGACGTATCCCCCGATCGGAAACGGCATCGTTCATCGCCTTGATCCTTCAGCCACCACGTCGCCGATCGGCTTTGCCGCCGCCGTCTGTTGCATCAGTCGGTCGCGGTACTCCTCGCAGTCCTGCCTAATGGCATCCAGATACTGCCGGTCGTTGACCAGATCCGCAACGTCGTCGTCCGATAGGCCACCGTGCTCGATCCGCTGGTCGTGCTCCTGCTGATAGTGCTCCAGGGCCTCGATTACGAATCGGATTGATTTAAGCGAGAATTGCATTGTAGTGCTCCAGGCTGCCAGCCGGAAGGAGCCACCAGTTGCCGCCGGGTCCCCACGCCGAAAAGGTAGACACTCCGCCGGATCTGGCCGCGACCCAATCGATCCCATCGGCTTGCACGACCGTGATGTCTCGGCCAATCCGAACGTGGGTCATGCGAGGACCAGTCACGTTGCCTCGCCGGTAGAGATCGGTTGTAGTTTGCGGCACCGCGGCATCCAAACGCTCTGAAAACCATCAGAACTCTCCACAATTCGATTCTAGCCCACACCTGGCGGGATCGCCATGCAGGAATCCTTGGTTCGCTTCCGCGATTGAACAGAAGGCTGGCCGGTTGCCGTGTGGAAGAACGACTGTATCAGATTGGCGAACGACGAGGGGTCGACCGTCTACGCCGCGGCCTCGTCCTTCTCCGCCGGAGTGAAGTTGCGGATCTCGCCGTTGTCGCTCACGTCGTCGAAACGCACGGCCACGCGCTTCGAGACGCCGGACTCTTGCATCGTCACGCCGTAGAGCGTGCTGGCGCAGGCCATCGTCTTCTTGGAATGCGTGACCACCACGAACTGCGTCCAGGTGAGAAACTCCTTGAGCACCCCCACAAACCGCTCGATGTTGGCTTCGTCCAGCGCAGCATCGACCTCGTCCAGGACGCAAAACGGGCTGGGGCGGCTGCGGAAGATGGCCAGCAGCATGGCCACGCACGTGAGCGTCTTCTCGCCGCCGCTCAACAGCGAGATGCTCCGCAGCTCCTTGCCCGGTGGGCGGGCCACGATGTCGATGCCGCTGTCCAGGATGTCGACATTGTCCTCGAGCACGATATCGGCCATGCCGCCGCCGAACAGTTTGCGGAACAGCTCCTGAAAGTGTGCCCGCACGGTCTCCAGCGTGGCGGAGAAGAGCCGGCGGCTATCGGCGTTGATCTTGGTGATGATCTGCTCCAGCGAGGCTTTGGCGCTGGAGAGATCGTTGTATTGCGAGGAGAGCGTGTTGAATCGCGTCTCCAACTCGTCCAATTCGCCCAGGGCGTCGAGGTTGACGCTGCCAATGTTATTGATCTTCCGCCGCAGGTCGGCGATTTCTTGATCGACCTCCTCGCGCGCGTGCTTCTCTTCGTCGGTCGGGACGTGCTCCAACTCGGCCAGCTCGATGCCGTAATCGTCCCGCAGCCGCGAGGCCAGCGACGTGCGCTCCAACCGCAGTTGGCCGGCCGCCAACTCCTTGCCGTGCAGCTCTTCTTCCAACTTGCGGGCCTGCGAGCGCAAGACCTGCACGCGTTGCGATAGCTCCCCGCGCCAGGCGCGTTTCTTTTCCCTCGCGGCGATGACGGCGGAGGCTTCGCGTGCGAGATCCTCTTTATGCAAATAGAGATGCGCCAGCTCCGACTCGGCGGCCAGAATGGCAAACGTGCTCTCACGCTGCCGATCATGGCAGAGTGTGAGTTGCTGCTGGCTTTCCTCAATCGCACGACGGCGCTCGTGTTGATCGTTCTGGAACTGCTTTAACCGCGTGTGAAGGTTCTCCAACCGCTCTTCGTGCTTGGCAAGCTCCACCTGATCGGCTGTCGTCTGGCGGTGTTGCCCCTGACGCGTTTCGTCCAGTTCCAGCACTTCGCGGCCGGCTGTGGCGATCTCCGCCTCCAGGGTTGCCAACTCCGCTTCGAGCGCGCTCAGCGTGTTTCTCGCAGATTCGAGCGATTCGCCCGCGGACGTATGGCGCGCTTCGGCCGCATTCAACTCTTGCTGGATTTGCAGGCGTTGCGCTTCCAACTGCGTCAATCGCTCTTGCGCTGTGAGTACGCGCACACGCTGCTCGCTGGCGTTGCCGGACGCCTGCTGGTAGGCGGTGGCCAGCGCGGATGAGCGTTGCTCCTGCTGCGCGACCTGCGAATCCAGCACACTCACCGCCGCTTCGCTCTGGCGGATGTGCGCTTCCAGATCTTCGATCTGTTGCCGCAATGCCCGCAGTTCGCTACGGCGGGAGATCAAGCCTGCCGCGCCTAATCGCGGCCCGGCGACGAGCGTGCCATCGCCGGTGAGCAATTCGCCGGCCAAGGTGACGAAACGCGTTTCCGGACCGGCCGCTTTGGCTAACGCCAAGGCATGCGTCAACTTCTCCACCACCCAGGTGTGCCCCAACAATCGCCGCACCAGCCGAGCGTGCTGAGGCGTGGTTTCCACAAACCGATCGGCGCGGCCCAGCACGCCGGGGCAGCCATCCAGATCGGTCGATGGTGCATTACGATCTGACGGCGGCGGCACGAGCGGAACAAAACCCACCCGGCCGGGAAGCCGTGAGGCGGCCGCTTCCAGATGAGAGGTGAGCTCGTCGTCATCGGTCGGCCCGTCAATCACCAGATGGCCCGTCACTTCGCCCAGCGCCACGTCAATCAAGGGCGCGGTATCCACATTCACGCGGAACAGCTCCGCCACCAATCCCACCACGCGGCGATAGGGCCCCGCTCCGCTTTGCGCGTGGGCCAGGACTTCCTTCACGCCCGCGCTCACGCCTTCCTGACGTTGTTCCAACTCTTCCAGCAAGGCGGATCGCTCCGCTGCGCCGGAGTGCCGCTCGCGGTAGGCGGCCAACTCGCTGTGCCGCACGGCCAACTGAGTGCGCAGCTCCGCGAGCAGCGCTTGAGCCAGCGTCCAAGCGGAGTGCTGCTGCTGGGCGTGGGCGGAAAGTTCCTCTTGTCGCTGCTGCAAAGAGGCCGATTCATCGGTCAACCGGCCGCAGGCCTGGTCGGCTTCCGACGCTTGTTGCTCACAGCGTTGGCGGGCCTGATGGGCAGAGGCCAACTCCGCCTCCAGGCTGCTGATCTGATTGCCTAACGCCGCGCTGCGCCGCATGCGTGCCAGATAGTCGGCCCGCCGCAGTTCGTTGACGCGATGCAAACGATCGACCTGCTGATTCAATTCGATCAGCCGCTGCTCGTCGGCCGCCAATTGCTCGCCCTGGCGATGATGCTCGGCCTCCGCCTCGGCAACCGCTTGCGTGGTCTGGCGGACTTGCTGCTCGAGGTCGCCGGCGCGCACGCTCATGGCGGCCATCTGACGCCGTTGCCGGGCGGCTTCTTCTTCCAGATCGTTCGTGCGAGAGCGCTGATGCTCGATGCTTGATTCCAGAGCCGCGATTCGCTGACGGTTCTCCCCGCGGCGGGATTCGCAGGCGTGGAGGGTTTCTTCGTCTTGCGAGAGTTCCAGCTCAAGCTGTTGAAGCTCGACGTCGAAGGAGTCGGCGGTCGCGAAACCGCTAGCGGATTGCTCGCGCAAGGAGACGATGGCGGTTTCCAGCAGATCGAGCTGCTGGCTGAGGTGACGCCAGTCGGCCAGGCCCACTTGGGTGCGAAGATCCTGCAGGCGCTGGGCCAACTCCTTGTAGCGCCGCGCCTTCGAGGCTTGCAGCCGCACGCTCTTGAGGCGGTTCTCCACCTCTTCGACGATATCGGCCAGTCGCAGCAGATTCTGATCGACCCGCTCCAGCCGCCGCAGTGATTCCAATTTCTTGGCCTTGAAGCGGCTAATGCCGGCCGCCTCTTCGAAGATGGCCCGCCGGTCTTGCGACGACGATTGCAGCAGGGCATCGACCTTGCCCTGCTCGATGATGCTGTACGCCTCGCCGGTGACCCCGGTGCCGGCGAACAGATCCTTGATGTCCCGCAGGCGGCAGGCCTGGCGGTTGATGAGGTACTCCCCTTCGCCGCTGCGGTACACGCGGCGCGTGATATGCACCTCGTCGGTCTCGACGGCCAGTAGCCGCTGCCGGTTATCGAACGTGAGCGTGGTCTCGGCCGTGTTCAGCGGCGCCCGGGAGCTGGAGCCGTTGAAGATGCAATCGGCCATCTCCTTGCCGCGGAGGCTCTTGACGCTCTGCTCACCCAGAACCCACTTGATGGCATCAACCACATTGCTCTTGCCCGAGCCATTCGGGCCAACGACCACCGTGATGCCCGGGGGAAACTCGAAGCGCGTGCGGTCGGCAAAGCTCTTGAAGCCGACGATTTCCAGCGCTTTTAGCATAAAGACAATGTCCGTAGTTAGTAGTCCGTAGTCAGTAGTCTGGCGTTGCTACTGACCACTGACTACTGACTACGGACTGCTATTCGCGTCCCACCATTCTACCAAAGAACTTGCGAACGGGGCTGCGCTTTTCGTCCTCGTCCGGCGTGCTAGCAGCGACCGTTTCTGGCTTCGGCTCCAGTGGCTTGTCGCTGCGGTCGCCAAACAAGTCGGGCGAGGGATTATTGACCAGAATCCCGCTGTCGCTCTCCTCGGCGGCGTTGGGGTCGGCGTTGATCTCCTCGCCGTTGGGATCGCGATAGTAGCGACGCCCGGAACGTGGCAGGGCATCGACCTCGAACCGGCTGACGAGCACGTTCTTGGCCTTGGCCTGTTGCAGCATCTGCACCACGTCCGGATACGTCCCGCCAAGTTCCACGACGGCTCGGATCAGCTCGTCGGCATGCAACGCCACCGCGCGTTTCTGATCGGGCTGGTTTACAGCAAACTTGCTGACCGTGACCTGCTCCGGTCCCGTGGCGGAGACCATGATCTGCTTTCCGGCCTCCAAGTTAAACGGCGGGACCAGCGGATGACTGCGGCCGAACAGCACCACCTCGGGTCGATAGCTGCGCGTCACATGGATCATCGGCGGGCCATTGGAATCGACCACATGGTAGCTGAACTGATCGCCTAGTTTCTCCCCTTGCACCAGCGCGTCCTGGCTGTTCATGGCCCACAGCGCGCGGAAGGCGCCGTAGCGGGTCTCGGCACTGGCGACGTGCAGCAGGTTCACGAGTTCGTCGTAGGCGGCCACGTCGTCCATCGCACTGAGCGCGGTGAAGGCAAACACACGGAACGCGGGCTCCTCGCGCGCGGCGGCGGCCAGCGGCTTGGCGGCATCGCGATCGTCCAGATAGGCCAGCGATTCGGCCGCGTAGAAGCGCACTTCGGCGTCGTTGGCCGCAATGCCTTTCTTCAACGCGCCGATGCCATCGCGACCCAGCGCTTCGAGTTTGAGCGCGGCCGCCGAAGAGGCCAGCGGATCGAGCAACTGCCGCTCCAGCAAGTTCAGCCGCGCTTGCTGCTTGACGGTCGACTCCCGCAGGGCCACGGAGCGAATGACCTGCACAAAGCGCGGCACGTTGTCTTTGTAACGCGGATGCACGACGAGCTCGATATATTCGTTGGTCTTGGCCGTGGCGACTCCCTCTTTGATGCCCTTGGAGAACGTATGGAAGCGGCGATTGACGGCTTGCTCGATCTGCGCGGAATAGGCCACGTTCTGAAAGTCGGGCCGCAGCACAATGCCCAGGGGCCGGGGCTTCAGGGCCACGCCGCCTCCCAGAATACGGCCGCGGCTGGTGATCACGCGGTCGGTCTCGGACGAGGCCGAAGGATCAACCATTACGGCCCCTTCGCCCAATCCCAGGAGCGATCCCTCACGCACGGCATTGCCGATGACCGCCAATTCCTTCAGCCGCGTCTGGAGCAGCCAGCCATCGCGCAAGCTGGTCGTTCCGCTGTTGGACGGAGTCCACACTTCGATATCGAAATGGTCCCCCTTCTGAATGCCCGGCTTCAAATAGCCGCGCACTTTGACCAACGAGCTGAACGGCGAGTTAAGCGTCTTATCCGGATTCTTCACGCCTCGCATCTGCATCTCGTGAACGAGCATGGCCCGTTCGGGTGAAGGATCGGGATCGCTGCCGGTGCCGGCCAGGCTAGTGACCAGGCCCACGGCTTCCACCTTGATGGGATACATGCCATAGGGCACGGCGACATCGCCGATCAGCCGCACGTCGCTCACGGCGACAGCTTCCAGATCCTCGGGACTTTGCGATCGCACGGCGGGCGTGGTGCAACCGGCGGCCAGCAGGCAGGCCAGTGCCGCCGGGGCCAGCAGTCGCCTTCGCGCCGCTACGGTGCTGCGTGTTGCATGTCCGAACATGTTCGCCTTCTTGGCAAAGCCGTTCTCGGTCGAATTAGCACGTCAGTACCCAGCCTTGGCTCACCGCGCGATCGCTGACGCGCATTCGCAGTGCCAGGGCGCGAGGCCGCTCGGGGAATTGACGTACAG
Source organism: Pirellulales bacterium (assembly GCA_041748435.1). Taxonomy (GTDB): domain Bacteria; phylum Planctomycetota; class Planctomycetia; order Pirellulales; family JBGTDH01; genus JBGTDH01. Next base: position 4,326 of record JBGTDH010001054.1, on the reverse strand, counting down.
ATACCGCAAAAAGGTAGACGAGGGCGGGACGATAGGACTGGCCCCCACCAGCGTCAAGACGGCTTTGCACGACGGCCGTGGATGCACACCGGCGAGGCTTTCTTGCTTGCTAGATTCCAACGCGGAACATACGTTCTACCGCATGACGATCGAAAACCCCTCCTCGCGATACGCCTGGTCCGTGCTGGCGCTGCTGACGCTGCTCAACGTGATCAACTTTGTCGATCGCCAGCTGGTCGTGAGCCTGCAGGTCCCGTTGAAGGCCGATGCTTCCCTGCAACTGGACGATCTCAAGATCACTCTGCTCGCGGGCTACGCCTTCGCCGTGGTCTATTCCATCGCCGGTCTGCTCTTGGGCGCCATCGCCGATCGCTGGCATCGGCCGCGGCTGATCGCACTGGGGTTGCTAGTGTGGAGCATCATGACCGCCGCCACCGGCTTGGCTCAGAACTTCTGGCAGATGGCCTTGGCCCGCGTGTTTGTGGCCATTGGCGAGGCGACCCTCACACCGGCCGCCGTGGCGATGCTGGCAGACTTGTTTTACCCCAAGCAACGCTCGCTGGCGTCGGGACTGTACTACCTGGGCATTCCGCTGGGCGCCGGGCTAAGCCTGATTGTGGCTTCCGTGGTCGAGCCGATGCCCGGCATGGGCTGGCGGGGCTGTTATGTGCTGCTCGGCGCGGCCGGCGTGGTCTTGGTGGCTGTCATCGCGCTGGTGAAGGATCCACCGCGCGGCGGGATGGAACACAGCGCGTCCACCCTCGCTCCGCAGGCCGTGATTACGCCCTCGTTGCGCCAGCAGTTGCGAGCTCTCTACGCCACGCTTTCCCAATCGCCGGCCTTAATGCTGACAATGGCCGGGGCGGTGATCATCAACATCGGCGTAGGCACGACGTGGCTCGATCCTTCCTGGATGGTGATCGAACGCCAGTTCGACAAGTCGCAGGCCGTGATGTTCCTGGGCGTGATCTTTCTGTTCGGCGGTTCACTCGGGAACTTTCTCGGGGGCTGGCTGGGCGATCTGTTTCATCGGCACTTTGCCGGCGGACGACTGATGGCATTGGTGTGCGTGCAACTGGCGATCGCGCCGTTTGGCATCGCGTTTCGTTTTGTTTCGCCGGACTCGATCTTATTTCCGATCAGTTACTTCGTCGGCTCGATCTTCGTGACGATGATGTACGGGCCGGTGTTCGCCACGGTCCAGGAATTAACACCGCTGCGTCAACGCGCCACGATGATCGCTTTTCTGCTGATCGTATTGAATGTCCTCGGTGCGTCGCTGGGCGCCGTCATCGCGGCTCAACTGGTCAAGGCGCTGGGCAGCTACACGTGGGGCATCTTCTTGACGGCACAGATCAGCCTGCTGGCCATTCCCCTGTTCTTGCTGGCCGCACGCCGCTATCAAGCGGATCAGGCCCACTCCTTCGCTAACGCGTCGGGCTAATATTCCGGAGACGCTGAATGAGCGTGACCATTACTCTCGCGGGCAAGACCGCTTTCGTCACCGGCGGCGGTCGCGGCATCGGAAAAGCCATCGCCGCGCATCTGGCTCAAGCCGGAGCGAATGTCGTGATCGCCAGCCGCAAGCTAGCGAACCTGGAAGCAGCGGCAAAAGATCTGGCGGGATTGCCGGGGCAGGTTGTGCCGCTGGAGTGTCACGTCGGACGGCTCGATCAGTTGCAGCGGGCTGTGCGGGAGACAGAAACCCGCCTTGGGCCGATCGACATCCTGGTGAACAACAGCGCCACGAACATCGGGCAAGGGCCATCGCTGGAGCTATCCGACGAGATGCTCGACAAGATGGTGGAGATCAACATCAAGGCCGCGCTGCGGTTGGTCAAGCTGACCGTTCCGCGCATGATCGAGCGGCAAAGCGGCGGCGCGATTATCAACATCGCCTCGATCGCCGGGTTGCACCCGCAGCCGGCGAGTTTGCTGTACAGCCTCACCAAGGCCGGCCTGATCATGATGACGCGCAGTTGGGCCCGCGAGTTTGGTCCGCACGGCATCCGCGTGAATGCCATCGCCCCCGGCCTGATCCAGACGGATTTCAGCGAGTACTTCTGGAAAGACGAGGAGCGTTGCCGCAGCATCGTGGCTCATCAACCGATCGCCCGCATCGGCCAACCGGACGAGATCGGCCACATGGCCCTGTACCTGGCTTCCGCCGAGGCCTCGTTTGTCACCGGCCAGACCTTCGTCATCGACGGCGGCGCCACCGCCTAGCCGCTTGCGGCTTAGCGGCGCTGGAATTGGCAGTGACCGGGCACGTGTCGCTATACTAAAGCCAGTCAATTATTGCGGAGGATATCTCATGGGCACTCTCAGCCTAGAGCAGCAGCATTTGATCCGGCAGACGGGCCACACGCCAATTCGATTGGTCGATCCCGAAACTAACCGCGAGTATGTGCTCCTGGAGGCCGGAGCCTACGAGCAGTTGCAATCTCTGTTGACCGGCGATCCGCGCGAATTCTATCCCCTTTTGCACCGCGCCCTGCAGGACGAGGGTTGGGACAGTCCTCAAATGGAGGAATACAATCAGTATGGCTAAGCGAGGCGAGGTGGTCGTCGTGGACTTTGCCGTGGCCGGGATGCCGAAGAAAGTGCGCCCGGTCCTGGTGATTCAAGCCGACGCCTACAATCGCAAGATGGCGAACACCGTCGTCGCGATGATCACAACGAACCTGGCGAGGGCTTTTGAGCCAACTCATCTATTGATCGATATCTCCACGCCGGAGGGCCAGCAATCCGGGCTGCTGCACCCCTCGATCGTGAATTGCAGTACTCTCACCACGGTTCGGCAGTCCGACATCTTGCGTACGCTAGGATCGCTTCCGGCCGCAACGATGTTGCACATCGATCCGTGTCTCAAGGCGGCCCTTGAGATAACTTGAACTGGTGTTCGCCGCTACTCGTCCTTCACCCGCTTGGCATAAAAACCAAATTTGCGATCGGCCAGCGTGGTGATGCCGGCCAGCGTGGATTTGTCTTTCGTCCACAAGAACGCTTCGAACGATTGACTCGTGTTGGCCAGCTCGATGTCGAGCGTCATGCGATGCGGCAAGCCCGTCACTTGCCCCCGCACGGGATAGACGCTTTTGGATTCGTCGGACGTGTACGTGCCTTGCACCGTGCCGTCATCCTCGACGATCAACTTCCATTGACCCTGCCAGCGGCCATCGGCGTCGACTTGCCACACGCCCGAGAAGTCTGGCGGGAGCACGCCTTCGTGAGCCGTGGGATCGTATTTCTGCCCCGGCTCGGCGGGCGGCAACACCGAGCCGTTGAGGCCGAACATCTGCGACCCGGCCACCGCACGCAGCTTCTTGTCATCGCTGAACGACACATCGCCCCCTTGCCCGGCCGGCACCACCTGCCCGATCTCGAAGTTGAACTGATAGCCGGGGAACAGCATCACCCCCTTTCCCGCCGCTAATGCCAGGTCGGGTCGATCGTTGTCGTAGGTGACATACCGCTCGATAAACAGCACGGGCGTAACTTTGCCTTCTGCTCCCTTCTTCAATCCCCACGCCACCAGCGCCTTGGCCCAATGGCCGCTGTGCGTTTTGACAATCACGCAGGGGCTCAGCCCTCGGCCTAGCGATTTCAACGTCGCCGCCTGTCCCGAGCTTAATTCCTCCGTGGGCTGTGCGTTCTTTACCGCTTGCCGCAGCCAGAACGTGGTGTGACGATCGAAGGTATCGATGGCGTAGGCGTTTGGCACGAACAGGAGCAAAGCGAGAAGTAATAGTCGAGACATGGGGATTTGGGGAAGGATGAAGGATGAAAACATAAAGCCGCGACCGGTGGTCGCGGTCTTCGCGCTCACCACCATTGCGGCACGTGTCCTATTGGAATGATCATGCCGATTCTCATGGCATAACTCCACTTAGGGCGCGGGTCTTTTCCTCGAACTTCGGCGCGCCTACCCTTAGCAAACAGCCTCTCCAGTGATAACATGGAAAGGTAGCCCCCTCAAGCCACTACGCTCCCGTGTGTAACTCGGGCCGCTTTTGTGGGGTCAGTCGTCTGCCGGCAACACGCACGCATCGCGATTCCGGCGTTCCTCAACCAGCCCTCCAACGTGTCGCTGCCGATCCACTGTCGACGGTCCAACTCGCTGCGACTCTCCGGAGCTCGCGGCGCGGGAACAGCCCATGCGCCAACACGCCAGGCCTTCGCGATCCGAACCCGCCGCGGGCAGCACCCGCGAGTTGGTTCGCGTGGCCTTGCCGTTGGTGATTAGCGCCGGTTCGCTGTCGCTGATGTACTTTGTCGACCGCGTGTTTCTCACCTGGCACTCGTTGGATTCCCTGGCGGCGGCGA
>JBGTDH010001053.1:0-4081 GCA_041748435.1 Pirellulales bacterium | reverse complement strand
CGCGCTGGGTGGGCGATCGCGGGGCCGCCTGGATCTGGGCTCAGATGCCGCAGACCACTTTTTGCAGTTACCTGCCGCCGAATAGCCGCTTGCCCGACTGTGCCGCGCACGGGGTCGGTCGCTACAAGGCGGCGAGCAGGCATCCCGAGGGTGTCAACATTGTGTTGTGCGATGGGAGTGCCCGGTTCGTGCGTGCGTCCATCGCGATCAATCTGTGGCACGCTCTGGCCACGCGATCCGGAGGCGAGCCGGTCTCGGATTATTGACTCAAAACGTGTTGGAGGCCTCATGACTCTCAGGATCGTTGCTGTCATCCTGCTTCTGCTCTGCGCCGCATCTGCGAGGGCACACCATATCTGGATCTTGCCCGATGCCGGCGGCGGCTCGGCCCACGCCGTGTTTGGCGACACTCTGGCGCCCGGTTCCCCCGAGGTTCTCACCAACATCGCTCACACACGGCTCTGGCAGCGGCGCGGCGATCTCGAGGCTCCGTTGATCTGGAAGCGGGAGCCGAAACTGTTCACCATTCTCCTCGCGCAGCCAGGCCCGCTGGTCATCGGTGGAGAGTGCCGCTACGGGACTGAGGTTCACGACCATCGCTTGCGTCAGGATGTGCAGCCGTATCTGCTTGTTTACTATCCCAAGGCGATCGTGGGTCCAACGATTGATGAGCGGCCGTGGCCCAAGCTCAGTTTGGAGATCGTCCCAAAGCGCACGGGCGATCGGCTGCGTCTGCAGGTGTTGTTCCAGGGTCAGCCGGTGAGTAAAGCCGAAATGTTTGCATTTTGTCCCGACGGCGAACGGATCAATCAACTCGCCGATGAGCAGGGCTGCGCAGAAATCCCACTTAAGTCCGGAGGGCACTATGGCTTCCGGACGCGTGTGCTGCGCGATGTGGAGGGGACGCACGAGGGCAAGGCCTACTGGCAGGTCCGCCATTACGCCAGCCTGGTGATCCACGTGCCCACCCCGTCGCCAACAGAGTAACGACTGTCTTCCAGGCTCTCCAGGCTCGCACGCCCCGTCGGAGCACTAATTGTTGCCTAATCGCGGGTGCTCGGTCACAATCGAGTGGGTTGTGCGTTTCAGGACCGAAATAGAGCACGGGTATGACGGTTCGTGAGGCCATCAGACTCATCGAAACCGACGGACGGTTTCTGGCCCGTCAGCGATCAAGCCACCGCCAGTTCAAGCACGCAACCAAGCCGGGGCTGGTCACTGTAGCAGGCCATCCGCCGAAAGTGCTGTCGCCCAAGACACTCAAGAGCATCCTTCGCCAAGCAGGGCTTGTGCCATGAAATACCTGATCATTCTGGACCCGACGGAAACGGGATTCTCGGCCTATTCACCGGACCTGGATGGGTGGGTCGCTGCCGGGGACAACCGGGACGAGACGATCACGTTGATGCGCGAGGCGATCGCGTTTCACTTGGACGGGCTGGCGGCCGAGGGCCTGACTCCTCCCTCCTCCCAGAGTGAGGCTGCCGTCGTCGAGGTGAACGCCTGAAGGGGCGGAGCGGCTCACCGGGCTGGCTACGATGCGGTTCACTTGGCGCACGTTTGCCGTTCTCACGGCCATCACACTTGATCGCGGTAGGCTCAATTGGTCGGCTGCGTGTCGCCCCATTTGGCGCGGCGATCGCGCTCATGGATTTCGCGATCGTAAAACTCTCCTTCCACGGCGGGTTGATGCGCCTGCTGGGCCATTTGTTTCATCCGCGTGAGCACTTCGGACTGGCTGGCCGCGAGATTATTGGCTTCGCTAATATCTTGCGACAGGTTGTACAACTCCCACGGCTTGTCCTTGCCCGGCTGGACGGCTTTCCAATCGCCCATCCGCACGGCGGTTTGCTGATTCAATTCCCAATACAGATACTCGTGCTGCGGCTGCTTGCGGCCGGCCTTCGCTTCGCCCAGCAACTCGGGCACGAGTGAGATGCCGTCGAGATCGGCCGGCGTCTTGGCGCCCGCCAACTCGGCGAGCGTAGGGAGCATGTCGGGGAAGTAACAGAGCAGGTCGCTCACGCGACCCGCCTGAATGTGGCCGGGCCAACGCACGATCATGGGCACGCGCAAGCCCCCTTCGTACAACTGGCCTTTCTTTCCGCGGAAGGTCACGCCCGTGGCCGGGTTGACGTTGGCGCCATGGATGCCGCGAGGATGCTCCTTGCTGGGGAAATAATCGGCCCCGCCGTTGTCGCCACTGAAGACGATCAGCGTCTTGTTGTCCAAGGCCAGCTCCTTGAGTAGCGCGACCACCTCGCCCAACTGGCGATCGACCATGTTGACCATGGCGGCATAACGGCGGGCTTCCACCGGCCAAGGCTTCTCCGCGAACCGCTGCCAGGCCGGATCGGATTCGGGAATGTCGAACATGCCGTGCGGCGGAGTGATTGGCATGTAGCAGAAGAACGGACGCTCCTTGTTGTCCCGGATGAACTTCTTCGCCTCGTCCACGATGGTGTAATGCGCGTAAGTCTGACCGCTGCGGCCACCCCGATTGCCCGGCAGCGCCTGCTCCTGGCTGTTCCTCACGATGTAAGCCGGATAGTAGCTGTGGGCATGCACTTGATCGTAGTAGCCCAGGAACAGATCGAAGCCATGCTGCTCGGGCACGCCCGTGGAGCCGCGTCCGCCACAGCCCCATTTTCCAAAGCCGCCGGTAGCGTAGCCGGCGCTCTTGAGGACCGAGCCGATGGTTTCTTCCTCCGCGCGCAGCGGCGTGCCTCCGCCGTTAAGCCGCACCGAAGTGTGTCCGCTGTGCTTTCCGGTGAGCAGGCAACAACGCGTGGGAGCACACAACGAAGATCCCGCCAGTGCCTGGGTAAACCGCACGCCTTCGCTCGCCAGCCGATCGACATGAGGTGTCTGCAGATTGCGATTGCCCATGTAAGACGGTTCGAAGTAGCCCAACTCGTCGGAGACGATGTAGACAATATTGGGCCGCTCGGCGGCGGAAGAACCGACAGCCAGGCAACTCACGATCAGGCACAAGCAGAGTGTCGCCGGATATCGCATCAGATACTCCATTTCAGACGGCCAGTTGGAAGGGGATTCAGCACAACCACGCTGTACTTTATCGCGAGACCAAGCAGAGAGACCAAGCAGAGCGGATTGAATTTGGCCCACCTTTTGCAGACTATCCAGGCCGGACCTGCGTAGTAAAGGTGGGAGCACATTTTCAAGAGGAGCTTAACCATGCGACGAGCATTATGTTTTGCGGCTGCGATGACGGCAACCGTTTGGATTCCCAAAGCGGCAGACGCGGGTGACGCACCCAGCGCATCGAACTCGATCCCTGTGACCACGGCGGTGTATGAATCAACGCAACACCCCGCTACCGTCCAGCAGGTGTCTAATCCCTACGGCTATCAGTACGGGTATCGCTACCCGTCGTATGGAAACCGTTCGTATGGATACCGGTCGTATCCGAGCTACGGTTATAGCTCTCCGCGCTACAACTACGGATACCGCTCCCCGAGCTACAACTACGGGTATCGGTACGGTTACGGCAATCCGGGTTATAGCTACGGAAACCGCTATAGCTACGGGAACCGCTACAGTTACGGTTACCGGCCCGGAGTCTCGTTCGGATTCCGTTTTTAACGGCCCCTGTTTGGATCGGTTCAAGAAGGTTGCAGGCCGATTGCCGTTTTGAGCAATCGGCCTGCTCGTCACGGCGTCAAATGCTGAATGAAATCGGTTGCCACGCGGAGAGCTTCGCTCCAATTCTCCTGTTCCGTGCGGCCTGAGTTTTTCCGCGGCTTGAAGCTGTGATCTCCATCGACCAGCCAATGCACGTTAATGCGATGCGAGAGTTTATAACGGGCGACCTCTTCCCGAGTGCCAAACGGGTCCCGTTCGCCCTGCAGCACCAGAGTGGGCGTTTGCAGCTCTCGCAAGTGCTCGACGCGTAGTCGATCCGGTCGACCCGTCGGATGGAACGGATAGCCGAAGCAAATCAGGCCGGCGACGCCCGCCTCGTCGGCGACCAGGCTGGCCATGCGGCCCCCCATCGATTTGCCGCCGATGATGAGCCGTTCGTTTCCCAGAGCATTGATTACGACCTGCCATGCCTTTC
>JBGTDH010001052.1:0-4208 GCA_041748435.1 Pirellulales bacterium | reverse complement strand
GCTGCTGCGGCGGCGGGCGACGCACGTCCCGCGGGTTCTGCGGCTGCGCTAACCGGCCAATCACCTGGTTGAGCACCCACACGATGAACACCACGATCGGAATGATGGCCGAGAGCCAATCGCCGGCGGCTGCAAGGAGGGGCTGCATGTCAGACACTTTGGGTTTGCGCGACCGAGCCGCCCGTGGCGATGGCCCGCCGCATGTCGGTATCGGCCTGCACATTTCGCAAGCGATAGTAATCCATCACGCCCAGCAAGCCCTCCCGGAACGCAGAGGCAATAGCCTTGGGTACTTCCGCTTCCGCCGCCACTAGCTGCGCGCGGGCCGATTCGATGGAAGCCATCATCTCTTGTTCCTGCGCCACCGCCATGGCCCGCCGGGCTTCCGCCTTGGCGCGGGCCACGCGCGTATCGGCTTCCGCTTGATCGGCCTGCAGCCGCGCGCCAATGTTGTCGCCCACTTCGATGTCGGCAATGTCGATCGAAACAATCTCGAACGCCGTTTGCGAGTCCAGCCGGCGGGCCAGCACGGCCTTGGAGATGCGATCGGGATTGGCCAGCACGTCGGCATGCGAATCGGCCGAGCCGATCGCGCTCACGATGCCTTCGCCCACGCGGGCCACGATGGTTTCTTCCGTGGCCCCGCCAATCAACTGGTGCAGGTTAGCCCGCACCGTTACCCGGGCTTTCACTTTGAGCTGAATGCCGTTCTTGGCCACCGCGTCCAGAGATTGGCGGGCCGCGTTCTTGGGTGGGCAATCGATGACCTTGGGATACACGCTGGTCTGCACGGCTTCCAACACGTTGCGGCCCGCCAGATCAATGGCGGTGGCCAGCTTGAAATCGAGATCGATGATCTTGGCCTTGTTGGCGGCAATCAGAGAGCGGATGACCAGCGGCACATTTCCGCCAGCCAAGGCGTGGGCCTCCAGCGCGCGGCTGGTAATGCCCGTGGAATCTCCCAAGCCCGCCTGCACGGCCATAATCTTGCTGCGCACAATGACCGCGGGATTCACTTTGCGAAATGTCATCCCCAGCAGGTCGAAAATGCCGATGTTGGCGCCGGTGAAGAACGACTGGATCCACAACCGGAAGAAGCGGATCAGCAAGGCGAACATCACCAGGCCGAAGATCACGACGGCGAACAGGACCAGCAGCATTGCCCAATAGGCAAAACTCAGTCCTCCGTCTTGCTGACCGAACAGTTGCATGACAGGTACCCGTGAGGTTGTTAGTTGCCGGCGGAAGGCCGGTACTACAAGCTACAAGCAACGCGGCTGTCAAGCAATCGGGTCTTCGAACGGATCGAGGCCGATGCTTTCGATGGGCCGGGAGAGCATATCGTCGGGGACGGTGGTGGCCGCGACGGTCTTTTCACGCCGCAGGTCTTCTTCCGTGGCGGGGCGAACCAGCACGCGGTTGCCTCGAACCTCGATCACCCGCACCAGTTGGCCGGCTTCGATGGCCACGCCTTCGCTCAGCGCATCGACGGTGCGCCCGCTGATCTCCGCGGCGCCGGAGGGAAGCATCAAGCTCTTGGCGTGGCCGAACTTGCCCACGAGCTCCTGCAATCCGCGGCGGTGCTCACTATCGGGAAGCACCTCTTGGGACGTGGGAATGTTCGGCAGAATGCGGCGGCCAAAGGGGGTGTTGGGCCAGACTTTCAGGGCCAAGCCCAAGGCGGCAGGCAGTGCCAACAAGGCCAGCACCAGGAAGGACAGGCCCGTGCCCGGGCTGCGATAGAAAGCCATGCCCACGGCCCCGATGACCGACAGCGCGGCCATGACGCCGATGACGCCGCCGGAAGGAATGAACACCTCCAGCATCACCAGCGCTATGGCCAGCAATAACAACAGCGATGCCCAAATCAGAGGATCCATACGGTCTTTGCCACGCAGTCTGGAGGATGTAATCCGATTCATCCCGCCTGAGGATCGCCGGCGAAACTGGCCGACGACTCCATTATAACGCGGCGCGAGAGCGTTGGCAGACTACGCCGAACGAACGACAATGCGGCTCCCGTGAACTTCCACCACGGCCACTTGCATGCCGGGCTCGATAAACTCGCCGTCGGCGATGACGTTGAACAGTTCCCCGCCGATCTGTGCTTTGCCAGCCGGCGCCAGCCGCGTGAGCGTGGTTCCCGGGAGGCCCACCAGATGCTCGAAATGCGTGAGCGACTCGCGATGGCTGATCTCCGCCGCCTCGTGATCGGAGGGCGGAGCGAGCACCATGCGATTGAACACGGGCGAGCTTGGCAGGTAGCGGTGCAACAGCGACATCAGCAGCACGGCGCCAACGCCCGCGCCGATGACGATTGTTAGTCCGCGGCGCAGCTCCGCGGCCTGATACTCGTTCTCTGGCAAGCCGATGAACGTTTGCGTGGCCAGAACGACCGAGGTCAGGATCAGCGCCGCGCCTCCCAGGCCAAAAATGCCGAAGCCGGGGAGCACGAACAGCTCGAGCGAGAGAAACGCCACTCCCAAGGCAAACAGCAGCACTTCCAACCAGCCCGCTGTTCCGCCGAGGTAGTTGCCCCAGAAGAACAGCACAAAGCAGACGGCGGCGATGAATGCGCCCACGCCGATGCCGGGTGCTTGCAACTCTGCGTACAGAGCGGCCAATCCCAGCAGCAACAGGAACCAGGTGACGGCGGGAGATCGCAGGCCGTCGATCAGCGTATCGGCCCATCCCGGTTCCACGAGTTGCGGGTCTTTCTCCAGGTTGTAGAGCCGCTTGAACTCCTCGAAGTTATCGACCACATCGTCGGCCAGATGAAAATCGAGCGCCTGATGGCCTTCGGTCCGAAACAAGCGGCCCGGCTCGGTGACGCGTTGCCCTTGCCGCCAGTCCTCCGGTCGCGCCTGGTTGCGATGCTCCACCTCGGTCAGGAACTCGACGGCGCCGTCGCTCTCGCGTGCGTAGCGGTAGACCACCAGGTTGGGATCGACCATGGCCGCCGCCAGCGAGGGCGAGCGCAGCTTCTTGCGCGCCAATTCTTCGATCGGCTTGACCATCAACTCAATCTCTTGGGCGGCAAGCTGCGAAGCGCCCACCCCGCCGAGCACGGCATCGGGATGCATCACAATCTGATCGCAGGCCAGCGCGATAAAGGCGGCATCGGACCGCGCTTCCTGGGGAATGTAAGCCACGGTGCGCCGCTGGGCGGAATCGAGGCTGGAGAGGAAGTTGGCCAGCGTGACGCTGCTCTCGGGGGCGCCGCCGGGACTGTCGATCCACACACAGATAAAGTTGACATCCCGCCGCGCAATGGCGTCTTGAATGGCTCGCTGGGTTTGATTGACCGCGTGGTCGGTGATTTTGCCGCGTAGTTGCACGCGCACCGCCCGCCACGCGCCGTCCAGCGAAGGATCTTCCTCCAGGCTTTCCCGCGAGAGACCGAGCGCTTTGGCAACGGCGTTGCGATCGGCCGCCAGCAGCGTGACAAAACCCAACGCCCGTGCTTCCCGTCCCGTGAACAGGCCGGCTTCTCCTTGAGGAATGAGCGGCCGCTTGGGCATCTCGAAGGTTTTGGTCTTTCGCAACTCTTCCAAGCGTGAGGAGAGCACAAACTCGCGGCTGACATCGGTCTCCACTTCCCAGACTTCCAACTCCGGATCGAGCATGCCCAGCGCCAGGTCGGCCGGAACCGTGCGATGCCGGCTGGCGATCTCGGCGTACACACCGCGCTGGGCGGGGCTGATCGTTTTCTCGTCGGCGCCCGCTTCCCCGATCTGGGCGTCCTCGGCCATTACAATTTGTTCGCAGGCTAAAGCCACGAGCACTGAATGGCCTTTGATGGTCTGCGGGACGAATGCCACGGTGGTCGCGCCGCTGAGGGAGGCGATGAAATTTGCCAGATCGTAGGCTTTGCCGAAATCGCTGCTTCCCGGCTGTACCTCGAACACGAGATACGGCCATTGGTTGTTGCGCTTGGCATCCTCGATCAGCTTGCGAGCCACCCGGCGCACGCGGCTATCGACATTGCTGGTAATGGGCGAGGGGATCTTGAGCAACCGCCCCACGCGTTGCTGACCCCGCTCGCCAACCTCGGCTTCGTTGGCCTCCGGCTGTTGTGCCTGGCCGCAGATCCCCAGCAACACGGCAAGCGTGAATGCCCCCAAACGAGTAAGATTTCCGCCGCGGCGGCTTGTGGGAAACGTTGGAAACCCCTGAATCATGGCGAGTTGTGGCATCGTAGAGTGTTT
>JBGTDH010001051.1:0-2135 GCA_041748435.1 Pirellulales bacterium | reverse complement strand
GAAAGGTGGTGCATCTGCTGGGCCGTATGCGGCAGCAGCTCGCAGATGTGCGTGCCGGGGACCGACGTGGGAATGGCCCGGAAGGGACCGCCGTTCACGGTCTTGGGCTTGGGGTCCCAGGTCTCGAGCTGGCTCACGCCGCCGGAGAGAAACACGACGAGCACGCGTTTCTGATTCGCGGAGAGTTGCTTCGCGGCGGCCGGATGAATCATGGCGCCAAAGCCGACCGCCCCGCCGATGCCGGCGGCCGCCGTGCCCAGGAAGGCCCGCCGGGCGAGCACGTGTTCCGAAGACTGGCACGCATAGGAGCATTTCATGATTCTCTCCGAGGGCTTGTGGCTATCAGCTTTCGGCTATCTTGTGGCTATCAGCTATTGGCTATCGGCTGTCAGCCAACAGTCTGGCCGAGAGCCAATAGCCGACAGCTTTTCCTAATGATTAAACCGGAACTCCGCGGACGCCAACAGTCCCCAGGCCATTTCTTCGATGGCCAGGGCTTTGCTCTCGTGGCGGATCACGTACTCGATCGCTTCCAATCGCTCTTGCTCTTCCGGCAAACGGGAGAGCGTGGCGAGATACAGTTCGTCGATGGCGGCGCTGGAATCCGGCAAAGCGGCCAGCCGCGCCACCAGGCTCGACCCACCCGAGGAGAGCCAGGTCTTCACGGTGGCGGCGTTGCCGAAGAAGAGCGCTTGCTGCACGGTGGCTTGAAAATCGGTCTCGGCTTCGCCCGCAGCGCTGCCGTAGAGCGACACAAACTGTGCCACGTTGCCTTGCAGCTTGCCATACACGCCGCGCTCAATCAGTGTTTCTTTGGCGGCTTGCCGTTTGGCGTCGATTTCCAACAGCGCCTCCAAGCGCGCATCCGACGTGTACCGCGCACGCTCGGCCTCGCGCTGCGGCGCGGTCATGCCGGTGGCTTCCATCAGGCTCCAGGCCATCTGTTCCGGCGAGAGCGGCTTGAGCAACGCCACCGCCAGCCGCGCGGGATCGGAGTCTTCCTCTCCCATCGTGTCGGGTAATAGACTCGAGCGTTGATACGTGCGGGTGAGCGCCAACTCGCGAAGGTAGGCCTTCACGTCGAACTGCATCGCCACGATCTGCTGGCCGAGCAGATCGAGCAGCTCCGGGTGCGAAGGCGGATTGTCCGGATGCTGCATGTCGACCGGATGCACCAGCCCACGCCCCATGAGCACGGCCCACAGGCGGTTGGCAATGTTGCGATTGAAGTCGGGCACGCTGCCATCGGTCGCCAGTCGACCCAATTGCGCGCGGCGGCTGAACCGCGGCACGGCCGCCACGGCTTTATCCGGCTTCACGTAATGCTCTTGGCCTTTGTCGAACTGCGGCTCGGAGAGCGGCGCACCGTCGAGGATGCGCGGACCCGTTTGATGCGTTTTCTTGGCGGGATCGAAGACGCTCTTGAACTCGACGCCCCCTTCACCTTTTTCCGCCAGAAAGCTGAGCTTGGCCTTGGCGTCGGTAAAGACATAGCTGCGGCTGACGAAGGAAAACAGTCCGTAGTAGTGGGCCTGTTTGTAGCCGTCGATCAGCGGATGATCGTGGCATTGGGCGCATTGCATGTCGCGCCCGAGAAACAGGCGGCCCACGTCGCGCGTGAGGAGGTTGGGCTCCGCATCCCGATCGAGATAGAACTTGGCCGGGGCGCGGAACTGCGCGTCCTGGCCATCGGCCCCCAGAATCTCGCTGGCCAGTTGATTGTAGGGCTTGTTGACTTCGAACGACGTGAGCAGATACTCCTGCCACTGCGCGGCCGGCACGTGTTTGTCTCCGCGGCGCTCGTGCAGCATCACGTCGAACACATGCTGCATGCGGCGGGCAAAGGAGGGGCTGTTCAACAGCCGATCAACCAGCCGCGGGCGCTTGTCGGGCGACGGGTCGATCGCGAAGGCGCGTGCTTCGACCGACGGCGGCACGCAGCCCGCCAGATCCAGCCAGGCACGGCGCACAAACTCCGCATCGCTGCATGCGGGGGCGGGCGAACCTTTCAGGCCCGCTTCAATGATCGAGTCAATTTGCTCATGCAACGGCGTATCGGCTGCTGCGATTTGCAGGCCGACAGGCAGCGTGCAGACAAGAGCCAGAGCGATGGCGGGCAGATTCCGGCACATGGC
>JBGTDH010001050.1:0-5171 GCA_041748435.1 Pirellulales bacterium | reverse complement strand
GCCGCCGGCCCAGGTTGCGGGGCGTCGTGCGATTGCGCAAACCGATAAACAAGGTAGCCGCTTCCAGCCCCGACCACGGCGAAGAGTAGCAGGAAAAGCACCGCGGAAGTCAGCATCCCCGCCAACCCGCCGGAAGTTTCCTTGTCGCTCGATAGCGAGGGCGGCGGCGCTTGGCTCGCGGGAACTTGAAACAACGCCTGGCAGAACGGGCAGGAAGCGGTCGAGCCGGGCGGAAGCGGTCCCGCCTCCACCTCAGCCTGACAAGTGGGACAGTGCAATAACATCGCTGCGTCGCTCCGGTCATTTATCCTTCAATTTGCCCGCCGCCCACACCGCCAGCTTCTCGCGGAAGATTTTAGCATTGTGCCGAATGTCGACCGGCAGCGAAGGATGCCACAACAGATCGGCAATCTCGGCCGTCAAGGGATTCGCTTGGCCCCGCTCCCGCAGTTCCGCGACGAGACTCGCCCGATCGTTCGCGCCCCGCGGCCGCGCGTCGGGCCATGTCTCAAATACAATCGCTGGCCGTTGTTGGCCCCGCGGACCGATTCCCACCAACGCACTGCGCCACACACGCGGGTGCGCATTAAACACCGCTTCACAAGGAATGGTGAAGAGCGTTCGATCCGGCATCACCACCCGTTGCGACAGGCGTCCACAGAACCAGAAGCGTTCCTCACTGTCAAAATAGCCTGCGTCTCCCATCCGATGCCAGACGCGGGACCCTTCGGCGGTTTTTCCCAGTGCGTTGGATTGCGGTCGATTCACATATTCACGCGTCACCACGGGTCCGCAGACGATCAGCTCGCCAATCTGGCCACGGGGCAGCTCGCGGGCATCCGCGAGCATCGGAATCGGTCCGTCGACGATGGCAATCACCTTCCACTCGATCCGCGGATACTTGTGCCCCACGCACACGCCGGCCCCTTGCTCCGTGCGAGCCTGCGTCTCTCCCAGCACTTCGGACGCACTGGCAGTGGCAACCGGCAGTGCTTCCGTAGCGCCGTAAGGAGTATGCACTTCGCCTTCCGCAGGAATGCAGGCGCGCATCCGCTGGAGTACGTGTGCGGGCACGGGAGCACCGGCCGAGAGCACGCGCCGCAACGTCGGCAGTTGGATGCGATGCTCTTCGCAGTGCCGGCCGACGCGGTTCCACACTGCCGGCGAACCGAAGGCCTGCGTGATTTGCAGATCCTCCACCGCTTCGATGATGTTGCGCGGATCGACCCGCGCGGGGCGCGCGGCGTCCATATCGGGAATGACGGTCGTTACCCCCATCGCGCAATTGAACAACGCAAACAGCGGAAAGCAGGAGAGATCGATCTCGCCGGGCCGAATGCCGTAAGCGTCGCGAATCTGGTCCACCTGTGCCTGGAAGTTGCCATGGCGATACAGCACTCCCTTGGGCGGCCCGGTGCTGCCGCTGGTGAAGATGATCGCGGCCGGATCGTCGGCACTCACAGGCACGGTCTCGTTGCTGCTCCAGGCCCGTCGGCGAAGTTCGTTCGTTGTCGCGCCGCGCCAGAACCACCGTCGGCCCACGGTCACCTGCAAGCGAGCCTGGGGAAACATGCCCGGCAGCAGTGATCGCACGGCATGGACCAGGGGGATGGCGACGAAGCCCTCCGGCTCCGCCTCGCGCAGGCAGCGGATCACGCTGCGGCGCCCCATGCCCGGATCGATCAGCACTTGCACGGCGCCGCTCTTGAAGAGCGCAAACACGAGGGAAATGAAATCGAACCCCGGCCGCACAAGCAACGCCAGCCGCATTCCTGGCGTGACGCCCATTTGCTTGAGGCCCGCCGCCAGCACGTCACTATCCCGATCCAACTCGCGAAAGGTGTGTCGCGCGTAGATGCGTCGCCCCGCCGCATCGTGCTTCTGCGGAACAATCACGCCGATGGCATCCGGCATCGCGTCGGCCGTAGCCGTCAACCGCGCGGCAATGTTGGCTTCGCTTGACAAAGGAATCAGTTCACGTACACAAACTCGTTGCTCATCCAGAGGGCGCGCACGAGGCTTTCCCAGCATTTGGCGGCGCGCTCGTCGGCGGGTGTAGAGGGGAGCTTCTCGCCGATCTGTGTGAGATAATCGAGAGCCCGCGCATGTTCGTCGGCTGCGGGTGGACGGGCGAAAAGCAACAGATAGGCGAACTCGATGCGTCCGGCGTCGTCGGAGCGTTCGGACAGCAGGCGGGAGGCAAACTTTGCCGCCTGCTCATGCACCAGCGGATCGTTCATGAAGTACAAGGCCTGCAGCGGCGTCGTGCTGGTGATGCGCCGCGCGGTGCTGGCGTTGGTGTCGGGGCCATCGAACAATGCCAGGTAAGGATGCCGTTGGATGCGCTGCGTCATGAGATACACACTGCGGCAATCACCCTCGTACACCGCCTTGAACGGCTTGTGCTGCGTGAAGTCCCACGATTTCTGAGCGGGAAACGGATGCCCTGCGCCTGGCGTGCGGTCCAGTCCGCCGCTGACGGCCAGAATCGTATCGCGGATCGATTCGGCGTCCAACCGCTGTCGCTCGAAGCGCCACAGGTAGCGATTATCAACATCGATCCGGGCGTGGGACTCGTTTTCCTCGACCGACATTTGATATGCACTACTAACCAGGATCAGGCGGTGCATGTGCTTGATCGACCAGCCGCTGTCCATGAATCGCAACGCCAGCCAGTCGAGCAACTCGGGATGCGTCGGAGGAGTTCCCTGCTTGCCGAAGTCGCTGGGAGTGGGCGCCAGGCCGCGGCCAAAATGATACTGCCAGATGCGGTTCACCATCACGCGGGCCGTGAGTGGATTAGCCGCATCCGTGATCCAGCGAGCCAGTTCCAAACGGCCGCTCCCGGAGACATCCGCCGGCAGCGGCTGTCCGCCCAGCACCGTGGGAAATCGCCGCGGCACTTCGGGGCCTTGCCGCTCCGGGTCGCCCTTGATCTGAACGCAGGCATTGCCAACTTTCTTCTTCCCTTCCGTCTTGCCTTCTGCCACCGCGTAAGCCAACTCGAACGGCAGCGGTTGCCGCACAAAGTCTTCGCGGGCCTTGCGGGCGCTTTTGATCTCTTGCTTTAGATCGACCAGCCGCTGCGTCACTTTCTCGATCCGGGTCTTCTTCTCTTCTTCGGAGTCCTCGCTCTTCTCAGCGTCTGAGAGCGTGGCATTGTTGGTCTTGTGCTCCAGCTCCAACGCCTCGATCTTGGCGTCGTGTTCCGCCAGCTTGGCCTGCCGCACTTTCTGGCCGGCGGCGATCTCGCCTGCCGGCGCGAGCGGCACGAGATCCCGTTGCGCCTTATCAAGCTCGATGCCAGGCCACGGGTAGCGCGTACTCTGGAAGAAGCCGTAGAGTGCGTAGTAGTCTTCGTTGGACACCGGATCGAACTTATGATCGTGGCAGCGCGCGCAATTGATCGTCAGCCCCAGGAACGTGCGCCCGAGGTTGTCGATCGTATCTTCAATCGTCAGATGCCACGGATAGCGGGCATCTTCGTACGAGCCGAACCGCTTGGAGTTCGCCAGGTAGCCGGTGGCGATCAGTTTCCGATAGCGATCTTCTTCGCTCTCGCTCGGGAGCAAGTCGCCGGCCAACTGCTGGTGGATGAACGCGTCGTACGGCATGTCGGCGTTAAAGGCGTCGATCACCCAGTTGCGATACTTGTACATCTGCGGGATGGGATAGTCGGAGTTATCTCCCGCCGTATCGGCATAGCGCACGACATCCAACCAGTGACGGCCCCAGCGTTCGCCGTAGGCCTTGCTGGCCAACAGGCGATCGACCAGCTTGCTCCACGCATCCGGGGACTCATCCGCCAGAAACGCATCGACTTCCTCGGGCGTTGGCGGCAAGCCCGTCAGATCGTACGTCACGCGGCGCAGGAGGGTGCGCTTGTCAGCAGCAGGCGCCGGACGCAAGCCATGCTCATCGAGCTTCGCCAGTATAAAGCGATCGATCGGTCCCTTGGACAAGGCCGTATCGTTCACCGCGGGCAGCGGAGAATCCTGCACTGGCTGAAACGACCAGAAGGCGGTTGTCCTGGCATTCGCGCTCGCTGTCGGCGGCGTCGCTTGCGTGCGAGGATCGGGTGCGCCCATTTTCACCCACGCGACAAGATCGGCGATCTCGGTATCCTTGAGTTTGGCCTTCGGCGGCATCTCCAAATCTTCGTACCGCACGGCTTTGATCAACAAACTCTCGTCCGGCTTACCGGGAACAAGGGCCGCACTCGTCTCGCCCCCTTTCAGCACGCCCGCCCGCGAATCGAGCCACAACCCGCCTTGCAGGTTCTCCGCCTTCGCGCTGTGACAGGCGTAGCAGTGCTGCACCAGCAGCGGCCGGATGCGTTTCTCAAAGAATTCGACCCCTTCCGGCGTTGCCGCTGGCGGACTAATCGGCTCCGCAGCCCGCGCAGGGCACGCCACGAACACGAGACAGAACGCCCAGATTTGTCGCCGGAAGATCATCGCCAGAACCTGCTGATCGCGGTGAGAGAACATCGCCCAGCCCCCTGCCGATTGTATCACGGCCATCCTCGCATCGGAATCAATTTGGACCTCTGCGCGAAAACGGGGGTCCCTGTCCTGAAAATCGAAAAGACACGTCTTTTCCCGTGTCGCGCAGGTGACTTCCGGGACTTTCGGGACCACTGGTGCGCTGTCCCGAAATTCCCCGACCCGCTCCAACAACCGCCGCCCCGCCGTGCATGGAATCCTCCGCTGTTTCGTCAACACTGTCGCGCATCCCACCCGGAGTTGAACCTGGGAACAACCCTGGACCCCTTCTGGGATATAGTATACATTTGTTTATATACCTGTCAATGCCGAGATGCCAGGCAACACAACAAGTAGGCGGTGTTGATCCGCAGATGGCTGACGACCTCGAAGGTGTTCTTGCACCAGTTCTGGATGTTGACGAGCGTGTATTGAGCGGCGTGCCGTCGTCGTGGGTGAAGCTGTTGCGGTTGCGCAGCGTGTGGGTGGCGGTGAAGATGTCGGAAGTGACGATCTCATCGAGCAGTCGCAGAAACTCGCCCTCAGTGAGCTTGACGTGATTGAGGGCCTGAAACTTTTCGCGGAGTTTCTTTCGAGCGAGGCGCGGTCGCGGATGTCCTCGCGGTATTCATACTTCAAGCCGCGAAGTTTCTGATCAGCTTTTCTTCGAGTTGGCTTTGGGCGAAG
>JBGTDH010001049.1:0-2414 GCA_041748435.1 Pirellulales bacterium | reverse complement strand
AGCGCGCGGCGATGGGGTTGTCCCAACCCACGGAGCTTTCGTCGAATAGATTGGTCCAGGTGATCTGCTCCTCGGCCAGAAACGTCTTCAGCGATTCCAGGTCCTGATCCAGGCTCACGCCCACCACTTCGAAGCCGCGCGCGCGATATTTTTCATAGGCTTGTTTCAAGTTGGGCAACTCCGCGCGGCATGGCCCGCACCACGTGGCCCAGAAATCGATCAGCACCACTTTGCCGCGATAGCTGGCCCAATCGAAGGGCAGGCCCTCGGCGGTGTGGCCTTCGATCTCCAACGTCTGGCCGGCGAGCTCCGATTTCTTGCCGCCGGGCGATTGCGACAGATCGCGGCCGTAACGCGCCAGCTTGCGATCGGCGCTTTTTGCAAACAGCTTGCCGAACTCGGCAAAGTGCGGATTCCGCTCCTCGGCCTTGGGGAGCATGTTGATGGCGCGGATCGTGTGCGACGCGAGCTTCAGATGCCGCTCGGTGAGAGTCTGCGTCGAATAGAAATCGCGGAGATCGGCCAGCAGCTTAGTCAATTCGTCCGCGGAAAGCTCGGCCGCGGTTGATGCCCGCAACTCCAACAGACAAAGTCGCACGTGAGCCGACACCTTAGGGCGAGCATCGTCCTTGTAACGCCGGGCCAACAGTACAAGCGCGTCGTGAGCGGCCGCGTCAGATGCCTGGGATTGCCGCGTGAGCACATCGAACTTGGCCAACAGCGCGATTGTCTCGGGCCGCGTTGCGGGACTGGCGGCCAGCAGGCGATCGGCTGCATCCAACAGCGCCTCGTCAAAACCGGGACGCGAACGCAGCGTGGCGGGCTTTTGCTGCATCCGCTCCAGGAAGTCTGCCAATTCCGCGGTCGAAAGCTCGGCCGGAGCGAGGTAAGGGTTATCGACCGCCTCCAGCGGCTTCGGCGGATCGTCGGCTGCTTGCGCCACCAGAAGCAGAACGAGCCACGCCAGCAGCACCACGTTCAATTGTTTCGACATCGATTTCCTTCCTTGCTACTTCTTCGGCTCCGTCGCCTCGGGCGTCGGTCCCAACAGCCGTTCCAACTCTTTGCCTAGATCGTCGCCACGGGCCTTGAGCGTGACGACCTTGCCATCGCGCCCCACGAGCATCATGGCGGGAATGCCTTCCACGCCAAACCGGTCTGCCAACGCTTGCGTGGCTTGTGTGTTGTCGCTGAACAGCGTGATCCAGGGAAGCTCCGAATCTTTCAGGAAGCTTTGCAGGGCGGTGCGATCTTCGTCCAGGCTGATGCCCACCACCTCGAACCCGCGCTCGTGATACTTCTCGTAATTCTTCTTGAGATTGGGCATCTCGCGCACACAGGGCCCGCACCAGGTGGCCCAAAAGTCCACCAACACCACCTTGCCCGCCAGGGTAGTGAGGTCGAAGGGCTTGCCGTCCAGCGTGGTGCTTTCGATCTGGATCTTCTGGCCAACAACGCCCAGCCGGGCGCGGGCCGCCTTGCTGGAGCCCGCCGCGGCGGAAGCCAACTCCGCGTTGCCGCTGTGATGAAACGTATCGTTCATCAAGTCGTAAGTCTGCAGGGCCGCATCGTACTGCCCGGCGATCTCCAAGGTCCGCGCCACGGTGCGCAGCGTATCCAGACGTTCGCCGCTGGGTTTGCGGGCAGAGCAGTAAGCCTTGAGTTCTTTCATCAATCTGGCGGCGCCCCCGGGCTGACCCAGCAGCGCCGCATCCAGATGCAGTTGCAGGAGTTGCATGCGGGCGTAGTCGGCCAGATCGCCATCCTTGCTCTGCTTGAGTTTTTCGGCCAGGGCCAGCATCGGAGCGGCGGCCCGCGCGTCCTTCAAGCGATTGAGGATGACCAACGCCTCGAAATGCGCCGCGGTGAGATGCTTCTCCTGATCGGGGGTGATCTTTCCCGCCAGAGCTTTGGCACTGCCCGCGGCAATGGTCTCGTAGACTCGCTGCACATGGGCGCGGGCCTGCTGCTCGTTCTCGAATTTGGGCTTCTGTTGTTTGAGCCGCTCGAAGAATGCCAGCGTATCTTCCGGCGTGCCCTCGGGAATCACCAGGTGTTCCTTGAACACCGGGGGCTTGGCCGGCGCTGCGTCTTGAGCTAGCGCCGTAAAACCGCTGAGGACGAGGATCGCAACAGCGACCAGGGACCACCGCAACGCCGGAGATAGGAGCATGGGATGACTTTCCATCGAATCCGAGGGTTTCAATCAAGCTTCAGGCTAACGCACCCGCCCGGCGCTCCGCAAGACAAGTCGACGGTTTAAGGAGTGCGCTGCCACGGCACATCGGGGACGTTGTTCGCTGAATTCGCGGCGCGGGCCAGCACGAATAGCAAATCGCTGAGGCGATTGAGATAGACAACCAGCGTCGTGGAAACCTGTTGCTGTGCATCGGCGGCCAGCGCCACCACTTCCC